>NZ_KV793615.1:0-223110 GCF_001808505.1 Oligella sp. HMSC09E12 | reverse complement strand
TTATTAGGGTTGCCCTTAGCTCAAACCGTTAAATCTGTGGTTTTCCATACCACAAACGATGAAGGACAGGAGCAAATCTACTTATTATTAGTGCGCGGTGATCACGAGGTTAATGAGGTCAAGGTATCCAAGCTACCCGCCTTTAAACATGGCTACCGCCTAGCTACGGAGGAAGAAATTCGTGACTACTTCGGCTCCAATCCAGGTTTCTTAGGCCCGCTAAACACACGTAAAGCAGTGCATGTGATCGCTGACCGGACGGTGGCTAAGATGCACGACTGGGTCTGTGGCGCCAATAAGGAGGACTACCACTTACGCGGCGTTAACTGGGGTCGTGATTTAGCTGAGCCAGAGGTCGCCGATATTCGTAATGTGGTAGCTGGCGACCCTACGCTGGACGGCAGTGGCACCTTAGCAATTCAACGAGGCATTGAGGTAGGTCATGTCTTCTTCTTAGGCGATGTTTACTCCAAAGCGCTTAACGCCACCTTCCTTAACGAGGAAGGCAAGGCTGAGCCTTTACAAATGGGGTGTTACGGCATCGGCGTGAGTCGTATTGTGGCCGCTGCGATTGAGCAAAACCATGATGATAAAGGTATTATCTGGCCGATCAGTATCGCTCCCTTTGAAGTAGTGATTTGCCCCATCGGTTGGGGTAAAAGCGAGGCGGTACGTGAGGAGGCGAGCAAGCTTTACCACAGCCTCTTGCAGGCCGGCGTAGAGGTCATTCTGGACGACCGTGATGTGCGTCCCGGCGTGATGTTCTCCGAATGGGAGCTTATCGGTGTGCCTATCCGTGTAACCATTGGTGAACGAGGCCTAGCTAAGCAGGAGGTGGAAGTACAGTCACGTGCTGCCGCCGAATCACAACAGATCAACTTAGCTGATTTAAATGCTTACGTTTTAGAGCTTTATCAGAGCTTAAAAACTAAGTAATATAGGCTGTTATTTACTGAGCAAGTCTACGCCCAACACCATTAGGTCGTAGACTTTTACTGCATTTATCCTAATTATTTATGAACGATACCAAAGCGCATCAGGACGAGAGCAAACGCTTTGTCCTTCCGGTTCGGGTTTATTATGAGGACACCGATGCTGGGGGCGTAGTCTTTTACGCAAACTATTTAAAATTTTTCGAGCGCGGGCGCACTGAATGGTTACGTAACTTAGGCGTCAATCAAGCGCAACTTGCCGAGGAGCAACAACGCATCTTTGTGGTGGTGGGTACTCAGCTACGTTACCGCAGCCCCGCAAGGCTTGATGATCTACTGCAAATTAACACCACATTGAGCAAAGTTGGTAATTCCTCCTGCTCTTTTGAACAAATCGCGGAACGAAATGGCGAGATCTTGGTCGAAAGCTCTATCCAGATCTGCTGTGTCGATACCCAAAGCTTTAAACCGGCACCCATTCCGGCTGATATTCGTAGTTTATTTCTTTCTGTTCAGGATAATTAATCGCTATGCCACCGATCGAAACTTCAGACACCTCCATGTCCGTTACTTCATTAATTCTTAATGCTAGTTTGCCTGTGCAAATTATTATGCTGATTTTAGTCATTGCCTCCGTTGTATCGTGGGCCATTATGATCAGCAAGTACCTACAGGTTAAACGTGCCTTGCAGCAAACACGTGATTTTGAAAGCCACTTTTGGCAAAGTAAGGAGCTCTCAGACCTCCATCAATCAGTGAGCAAGGATTTAGATCAAAGTGGCCCGCTCGCACGCATTTTTAATGCTGGCATGACTGAGTTTTTACGTCATCGCCGCAGTGGTCAGACTGATGGTGAGCGTATCATCGACGGCACCCATCGTGCCATGCAGGCTACCACACAGCGCGAGCTTGATAGCTTAGACGCTAAGCTTAACTTTTTAGCCTCTACTGGCTCGGTCAGCCCCTATATCGGTCTACTCGGCACGGTGTGGGGTATTATGCATTCATTTATCGGCTTATCAACGGCGGTAAATGCCACCCTGGCAGCGGTTGCACCGGGTATTGCTGAGGCCTTGATTGCCACGGCCATCGGTCTATTTGCGGCGATTCCAGCCGTGTTGGGTTACAACTACTTCAGTACTCAAAATGATATTCTCGCCGGTCGCTTCGACAGTTTCTCTGATGAGCTTTTAAATATTTTACAACGCCAGCTTCGCTAAGATGAAAACATATCAACGCCGCCGCCAGCGCGGCTCACGCCGTAAAAATGAAATTAATGTCGTCCCCTACATTGATGTCATGCTGGTGCTATTAGTTATTTTTATGGTGACGGCGCCCATGATTACGCCGGGGGTCGTGAATTTACCTTCAGTCGGTCAAGCAACCGAGGTACCGGCCACGCCAATTGAGATTCAGATTGCAGAAGACGGTGCTTAGAGTATTCGTCTGCGTAATGCCGGCGCTAATTTTCAGGATATCCCCAAAGAGGCGCTACTGGATGAGGTAAAAATGTTATTGCAACAGCCCGACACCCCAGTGGTGATTGCCGCGGACGGCAAGATTGCCTATGAAGAAGTGATGCAAGTGATGGACACCTTACGTGCTAACGGCGTCACTCGTTTGGCTTTGATGGTCAATCAAAATCAAAGCAGCAAAAAATAGTTTAATAGTCAATGATTAAGTTTGAGAATCCTAACGAGTACTATGAAAATAGTGATAATACCAAGGGCCTGATTGGCTCCTTGGTGTTTCACTTAGCTATTATTGTGCTGATTGTGGCTAGCCTGTTCTTAAAGCCTGAGCAAGCGGCGGGACCAATTCAACTCGAACTCTGGGCTGAGGGTACTGAGCAGATTCTTAAAGCGCCCACTGAAACAGCCACCATGGACCCGGCCGACGAAGACACGGTCAATGAGGACGAAGTCGACCCGGAACCGGAGCCTACGCCTGAACCAGAACCGGAGCCCGCAGCGGAACCTGAAGCCCCTGCACCCGAACCAGAGCCTGCGGTGACTCCACCCGTCGCGGCAACGCCTCCGCCAGCACCACAGGAAGATCCTGACATTGCTTTAGAAAAAAAGCGCGAGGAAGAGCGCAAGCAGCGTGAAGCCGAAGAAAAGCGCAAGCAAGAACTCGCGCAGCGAGAGGAACAACGCAAAAAAGAAGAACAAGAGCGCAAACGCAAAGAAGAGCTGGCTAAGCAAGAAGAACTGCGCAAAAAAGAGGAAGCGCGTAAACAAGCACTCGCCAAACAGGAAGAGGAGCGCAAAAAACGCGAAGCCGAAGAAAAGCGCAAGCAAGAACTCGCGCGCCAAGAGGAACAACGTAAAAAAGAAGAGCAAGAGCGTAAGGCAGCCGCTGAGAAAAAACGTTTAGCCGAGGCAGAAGCCAAGAAAAAAGCCGCTGCCAAAGCCGCTGCTGACGCACGTGCCGCAGCTGAAACCAAGGCTAAAGCCAATCGTCAAGGAGCCGATGTACGCGGTGCCATGCGCGGTGATATCAATAGCATCGCCGGCATTCAAGGCGGGCGCAATGCACAAAACCAACGTGGCGGTGGCGGTGGTAATAACGCCGTGATTCAGGCGATTCAACGTTGTGTCCAGCCATTATTACGCTATGGCGGTGCGCAGCGCTTAACGGCGCACTACGAAGTGACGATTAATGCCAATTTAAAAGCCACGAATGCACGGATCACCCGTCGTTCTGGCAACGCAGCCTTTGACAATGCCGTGGTTAATGCGCTTAAAGCTTGCCAAAACTACCCAGCGGCAATTCGTAGCTCGAAGTTTACTGGACACTTTAATTACGTCCGCTAATGTGGCTTCAGCTTTTTATGTTAACTTAATAAAACTGATCAATTTATCAAAGACATTTATCTAGGAGATGGTTTGCTATGACTTCAGCATTATTTCCACGCAGTACTAACCGTCTGCGCTCAACTGCTTACCGCCTCGTCGGTAGCCTGGTGACCTCTGTTGCGCTAAGTCTAGGCATCGGTGCTGCCCAGGCGCAACTCTATGTACCGCTGCAATCCAGCGGTCAGGAAAATTTCAAATTCCCAATTACCGTCGCTGACTTTACCGGCCCTAATGGCAAGGAAATTGCTGATATTGTGGCAGCTGACTTGACGCGCTCAGGTGAGTTCGAAGTTAATCGCGTGGAGGCCGTGACCTCAGACTCAGCCGGTACACCTAACTGGGATGCGATTAATGCCCTCCAAATCGCCACGCCTTTAGCCTATGGTTCTAGCACCGGCACTACGGTCAATTACGGACTCGTCGATCCAACGCAGCAGAGCACCATTGAAAGCAAATCAGTGACTGGCAGTAACCTACGCCGTCAGGCTCACCGTGTGGCTGATGCAATTTATGAAAATCAAACCGGCGTGCGCGGTATCTTCTCAACGCGTGTCGCCTATGTTGCAGGCAACCAGCTTTATGTGGCTGACGCCGATGGTCAAGGCGCTCAAGTTGTCGCCTCCTCCAACTCATCGATTATCTCGCCCAAATGGTCTCCAGACGGCCAAAAGCTAGCCTATGTTAGCTTTGAAACAGGTAAACCGGTAGTTTATGTACAAAATCTTGCCACTGGCGGTCGTACGGTCGCAGCTAATTTCCACGGCAATAACAGTGCCCCGGCATGGTCACCAGACGGTAGCCAATTAGCGGTTGCACTCAGTCGTAGTGGTCTTTCTAATATTTTCTTAATCAGTGCTAATGGTGGTGATAGTGCCCGTCAAATTACCGATTCACCAGAAATTGATACCGAGCCGTATTTCTTCCCAAATGGCAGCGGCATTATCTTTACGAGTGACCGCGGTGGCAGCCCGCAGATTTATCGTGCTGGCCTAGGTGGTGGCGGTGCTAGCCGAATCACTTTTAACGGTTCACAAAACGTTTCCGGTGCCATTTCACCAGACGGTTTAAAGCTAGTTAACTCCAGTATGCGAGGTGGCGCGTATTCAATCGCTCTCACCAATTTAGGCGGCGGTGGTGACCAACTGCTAACCCGTGGCCCTAACGATTTATCGCCCAGCTTCTCGGCCAATGGTGTACAGATTCTTTACGTCTCTGGCTCAAACTTAGCCTTAGTGAATGTGGATGGCACGAATCAACAAATTATCCCAACCTCATCTGGCAGCATCAGTAGTGCGGCTTGGGGACCATTTGTTGATTAAGCAATAGCGGATATAGCGCAAGCTTTTTAATACGTCTTGTGATAAAACTGTCATATTTTGCTAACACATTCGCTGATAACTTGCATCGAGTCGCAATTTGTTGCAGGTTTTACGCCACTTAATGCTTTAAACCTGTTATATTTTAATTTAAGAGGTAGTGCGCACTCTACAGCATAATCCAGCGTTTGGGGAAGGCGGTGAGTAAGTTCTCACACGAGGAGTTAGCGAGCTGTCTTCGAGCTTTGCTACCATATGGTTTGCAATTATAAAAATTTTATTTAATCAAAAACTAGGAGTTTTCCGATGAAATCTCGTATCGTTAAAACATTTGCTATTGCTGCTTTAGCTGCTACTCTAGCTGCGTGTAGCTCCACCAAGACAACCACTGACACAACAGGTCAAACTGGCGCACAGACTGGTGCTGTAATGGATCCATTCAACCCTAACAGCCCATTAGCTCAACAACGTTCTGTATTCTTCGGTTTCGACCGTTACAATGTTGAAGAGCAGTACTTACCACTAGTACAAATGCACGCTCAATACCTATCTGCTAACGCTCAGCAGCGCATCCGCATTGAGGGTAATACTGACGCCCGCGGTTCTTCTGAGTACAACTTAGCCTTAGGTCAGCGTCGTTCAGTTGCCGTTGCTCAGCAATTAGTTAACCGTGGCGTTAACGGTGCCCAAATCGAAGCTGTCAGCTTCGGTAAAGAGCGTCCTATCGCTCAGGGTTGGTCTGAAGAAGCTCACGCTCAAAACCGTCGCGCGGATATCAACTACATCCGCTAGGATCGATGATCTTCAGTGATCTTCGGATCTGAGCTTGTCATAATGCCGCAACTCCATAGTTGTGGCATTATTTTTGCAACAAACAGCAACAAGTCATTAATCACAAAACAGCCTTATTGCTGTAGGATAAAGAGTAGCTTTTTCAAAGCACAAGCCAACTTTTACGACTTAAAACGATAAACCACCAAGGAATGTAAAGCATGTTTAAACGTCAACTCTCCTTACTAGTGTTCAGCAGTGCTATTTTAGGTGCCGGTTTTAGCAGTCCGGCGATGGCTTTTGAAGATGAGGATGCAAGACGCGCCATCTTAGAGCTGCGCTCACAATTAAAAATGGCCGGCTTATCACGTTTAGAGTTATCCAACCAGATTCAGGCCTTACAAAAGGAGATCGCGCAGTTACGCGGTCAGTTAGAGAGCTTGGACCATTCAGCGAAGCAAGCTTCTTCACAGCAAAACTATGACGATTTTGGACCTAACCCGCAAGTAGGTGATCCGAATGAGCAGCATGACTATGATAATGCGATCAACCTATTCCGTCAGGGCGAGTACGAGATGGCGGCAAATGCATTAAACAACTTTGCCAGCGCCTACCCACGCAGTGTCTTAACACCGGCTGCACGTTTCTATGAGGGCAGCAGCTATTACGCTATTCGTGATTTCCAAGGCGCAATCAGCCGCTTAGAGCGCATGGTCAGCAGCTATCCTCAGGATCCACAAGCGGGTGATGCCTTATTAGTTGTTGCCGGCAGTCAATTAGAGCTGAATAATATTGAGGGCTCTAAGCAAACCCTACAGCGCGTGATTCAGCAGTACCCTAATTCGCCTGCAGCCGATACTGCCCAAGAACGCTTAAAAATGTACTAATTAGCTTTATTTTCCAGTGTCCGAATTCCAAGAACAATCAATTAACGGTCTGACCCAAGCCTTTATTGATGAGGGCGAGGGTCAGACCTTGGTACTTATCCATGGCTCACTTTGCGACTACCGCTATTGGCGCTTCCAAGCCCCTACTTTAGCCGCTAAATGTCGCCTGATTATCCCTAGCTTAAGGCATTATTGGCCGCTTAATGAGCCTGAAGCCATCGGTTTCAGTGCAGAGCAGCATGCTGCCGATTTGCTCAATTTACTACAGCACTTAGGGATTGAAAAAGCGCATTTGCTCGGTCATTCCAGAGGGGCTGCGGTTGCCGTACGTATGGCCCAACAGGCGCCTGAGCATATCGCCTCCTTAATTCTGGCCGATCCGGGCTTGCGCAATCCGCAAGAGCTCCAAGAGGGTATCCACTGGAAGGCTTCGGCTTTGCAATTAATTCAATCGGGTGCGGTTGATGAGGGGCTAGAAATCTTTATTGATGCGGTGAGTGGTGAAGGCACGTGGGCCAAGATGGTTCCTTGGTTTAAGCGCATGGTTCGTAACAATGCCAATACCTTAGAATTACAACAGTATGAGCAAGCGGTGCTATTTGATAAGGAAGCGCTAGCCCCCTTGGCTCAATTCCAGATCAGCTTAATCGGTGGCGCTCAGAGTCCGGCACCCTTTCCACATATCATCCGTGAACTGAGTGCACTCTGGCCTGAAGCCGCCGTGTCTATCCTAGAAAATGCCACGCACGGTATGAATCTGGCGATGCCACAACGCTTTAACCAGGCAGTATTGACGCATTTAGGACTTGATTAGAAAAAATAAGGCAGGAATCGCCTCCTGCCTTAACCCTATGAATTAATCAAAGGAAATGGCATTAATCGGTTTTACCACACATTCAGTGGTAGCAACCTTGTCACCCTCAAACTTAAACTCCAAGTTGATTTTGTCACCCACCTTGACCACATCGGCAGAATCAGCTGTTAGCATCACGTGATTATCCTTGGGCTTGAACACCGCCGTTTGCCCTGGCTCAAGCGCCAATTTATCAAGGTTGATCATCTTACTGCTACCATCCTTAACCACTGTCTGATGCAACATCACATCGTGGAAATTCGTAGCACGGGCACCAATTAAAGTAATCGTCTCAGAGCCAGTATTTTTTAGCTCAAAATAGGCAGCTGAAGGACGCTCAGGCACTAAACGCACCCAACAACGGCTAAACTCTACGCTATCCAAAGTGCTTTCTTTGCCAGTGAACTCAACCTTGGAATGGCCACCATGATGCATATCATGACCATGATCATGATCGTGATCACCATGACCAACAGCACACGCACTAAAGGTCAACAGAGCAACAGCTGCTGCGCTGAGCTTCAATTTATTAACTTTTAACATGTTATTCTCCTTAAAAATTTAGCTAAACTAAATGTGACATTGTAATATTATAGCTAAGATCAAAAAAGCACAACACACAGAAATTGATAATGACTAGCAAGCAAGCGCTGACACCTCGTCGCAGCAAAGGTCCCTTGATACTGCCTCAGATAATCCATTTTGCCGATAGCTTAGCCGCCCGGGCGATAGCCCCCGGCGACACGGTGATTGACGCCACCATGGGCAATGGTCACGATACAGTGAAGTTAGCCCAGTGGGTAGGGCCTGAGGGGCTGGTGCACGCCTTTGATATACAAACACAAGCCCTCCAAAGCACCAGAGCACGCCTAGAAGCGCATGGCTTAGTTGAGCGCTGTCAATTGCATTTATGTGGTCATCAGTTGATGCAGGAGGTGGTAGAAACTGAAGTCGCCGTGGTGCTTTTTAATCTAGGCTATTTACCAGGACAGGATAAATCCATTACCACCTTGGTCGAGACCACCTTAAGCGCGATTGAACAAGCACTAAGGCTATTAAAAGAAGGTGGCGTATTGATTGTGGTGGTCTATCCGGGGCATGCGCAGGGTCGTGATGAGCAAACAACCCTGGATCAGTGGATTCGCAAGCTTGATACTGAGCGCTACCGAAGCCTACGCTATCAATTTGAAAATACCGCTGCACCCGCCCCCTACGTCTTAGCCGTGGAAAAGCTAAAAGCCCGTTAATTGACGACTGATAAAGAACTTCACCGGCGGTAGATTATTACTCAAGCGCACCACGACCGAGCGTAGCAATCGAGCCGGTGCACGCTCATTGGTAAAGAGCTTAACAATGGCATTAGTCCCATGGAATAAAAACAGGGTGTGTGGCATATGCTTGCGCTCATAGCGCTTTAACACCGCCTCAGAGGCAAAGTCCTCGCCCCGCGTATGGGCTTCACTAATCACTGTCGCCAAAATGTCAGCGCCGCCCAAACCCAAGTTAAAGCCGTGCGCAGTGACCGGGTGCATACCCACAGAAGCATCACCGATTAAGGCGCTACGCTGCGCCACAAAGCTACGCGCATGCACTCCGACTAGAGGATAGGTATGCACATCACTCAGTACCTTCATCTTACCAAAGCGATTATTCAGCATACGCATCATCTCAGCAGCCAGCTCCTCGCGATTAAGACTTAAAATCTCCTGCGCTCGATGCGAATCAATGGTCACCACACAGTTTGTCATATGGTCGCCCAAGGGCAATAAGGCCAAGGTGCGTCCGTAGAAAAAGCACTCCGATGCGATTTCATGATTGGGTACCGTATGCTCAGTGCGGAACACCATCACAGTGCGCCCAAAATCATGCATATCGGTCGCAATGCCCAGCTGACGACGAGTATTAGAAAAACGGCTGTCAGCTGCAACTAACATGCGCGCAGTCAGTACACGATTATCCTCTAAGGTCACGGTGACTTTATCAGTACCAGTGGTGACCTGCGTCACACCCAACCCGGTCTGAAAGGTGATATTGTCAAAACCCTGCAGCGATTCATAGGCAACACGGCGGATATTGTAATTGGAAATTAAATAGCCTAAGGTGTCAATTTCACGACCGCGCACGCGCTTTGGATGCGGAAAGGTCAAGGAGTAATCAGACTCACCATCCAATACCCGCGCCTCACGCAAGAAGTAAATGGATTTTTCATCAACCCGCTGCCACATATCCAGCTTTTGCATAATCTCGCGCGAGGTGTGAGTTAAGGCAATTTCACGACCATCATAGGGCGGATCGGCCAAAACGGACTCAGGGCTTTTCTCAATCAAGGTGACTTTTAAGCCAGTGGGCGCCACGCCGCGAGCAAAGCTAAGACCGGCGGGACCCGCACCAATTACAATAATATCGCTATCAAACTGATTTTCCTGCATAAGCAAAATCCTATTATTTCTGCATAGAGCCTGTTATTACCCTATGAGTTTAACAAAGGCTGCCCCGCTAAGGGCACAATCGACCCCGTGATAAGCTACTTATTTTGCGTCAACATGTCGCGTAGCCGCGCTAAACGCTCCTTAGGCGACATGCCCTGAAAGGGATCCTTTTCAATGGCGACACCACTCTCTAATCCCATTTCGGCAATAAAGCGCGATGGCTCACAGATTATATCCTCGCGCGCACGGCGACGTTTTTTACACCAGGTTACGGTCAAATGCTTCTGCGCTCGGGTAATGGCCACGTACATCAGGCGCCGTTCTTCTTGAATGCGATCACTGTAACCGCCGTCCTCCTTATTCGGGTCGCCGTATTCATCATCCTTGCCCAAATGCGGTAATAAGCCCTCTTCGGTGCCGATTAAATGCACATAAGGGTACTCCAAGCCTTTGGAAGCGTGAATGGTGCTAAGCTTCACCGCATCAATCTCTTCCTCGTCCTCACTGCGCTCCAACATCGTAATGAGGGCAATGCGTTGCACCAACTGCAATAAATCCATTTCCTCCTCAACTGCCTTGGTTTTAAGCCAGCTCAAGAGCTCTTGGACATTTTGCCAGCGCGATAAGGCACTACGCTCTTCTAAGCTATCGTATAAATAACGCTCATAGTCAATAAAACGCATTAATTCATCTAATAGCTCGGGCGCCTTACGCTCCTCACTCCGGTACAACGCTGGATTACTCAGCAAATCGACCGCCCGTGCAGGGGCACGCCCACGGTTAGCCTGCCAACGAATACTTTCAATCACATGGGCAAAGGCTCTCAAAGCTTGAAGCTGCTTTTCATTGATGTAATTTATCAGCTCATCCTCAAAAATCGCCTCATATAAACTGATTTCCTTGGCGGCAGCCAATTCACCCAAGCCGGTCAAGGTCGCTTGCCCAATACCGCGCTTAGGGGTAGTAACGGCGCGGATAAAAGCTGGATCATCTTCCTCATTAACCAACAGACGTAAATAAGCCAAGATATCCCGCACCTCGGCCTTATCAAAAAAGCTTTGCCCACCCGTCAACACATAAGGAATATGCATTTCCCTAAAGGCCTGTTCAATCACCCTGGCTTGGTGATTGCCACGGTACAACACGGCAAAATCCTTCCAGTCGGCACGCTGTTGAAAACGTGCTTGGGTAATCCGCATGGCAACGGTTTCGGCTTCGGCTTGATCATTATCCATCACCACCACCTGCACCGGCGATCCCTCCTCAAATGAGGACCAAAGCTTTTTAGAAAAAACGCTAGGATTATTGGCAATCACATTATTTGCCGCTTCTAAAATGCGTCCTACTGAGCGATAGTTTTGTTCCAGTTTAATTAACTTCAGCTTAGGATAATCGCTCAATAAGCGCGATAAATTTTCAACCGTGGCACCACGCCAGGCATAAATAGCCTGATCATCATCGCCCACGGCGGTAAATTGCTGCCGAAAATCCGTTAATAACTTCAGCCATTCGTATTGGCAGGCATTGGTGTCCTGATACTCATCCACCAGTAAATAAGTAATGCGTTGCTGCCAACGTTCTCGTACCTCTTCATGCTCGCGCATCAGCAGTACCGGCAAAAGGATTAAATCATCAAAATCCACCGCTTGATAGGCCTTTAAGGTCGCTTCATAACTACGATACAGTCTAGCCGCATCCTGTTCATCCGGCGTTTGCGCTAAGTTTTCTGCTTGCTCAGGTAGAATCAGCTGATTTTTCCACAGTGAAATCACTTGCTGTACTGCGCGAATCCGCCCCTTGTCGGTGGTACTCAGCATCTCCTGAATAATACCGGCTGCATCGGTAGCATCTAGAATTGAAAAACCTCGCTTTAAACCGGCAAACTTCGCCTCTTCTCTTAAAAAGCGCACACCAAGAGCATGAAAGGTGCAAACCGTCAGATCTCGAATTAAGCTTGGCTCGACTAAAGACTTTAGCCGTTCCATCATTTCTTTTGCTGCTTTATTAGTAAAGGTCAAGGCCAACACGCCACGCGCGTTATAGCCGCAAGTATTAATTAAATAAGCAATTTTTTGGGTAATGACTCGGGTCTTACCACTACCCGCTCCCGCTAAGACCAAGCAAGGACCGTCCAAATACTTGACCGCCTCCAACTGCATGGCATTTAAGCCCATACTGTGCTCTGAAGATTGACGATGAGTAGAATGAGACATACTGAATTAATCACGTGCGTGGTTCAACATAAGCTTAAATCTCTAGCGGATCGACTTCAATCACGTATTTTAGCCGATGCTTTTTAGCGATTTTTGCAATCTGCTCAGCCCAATAGGGTAAAAAACGCTGCAATCTGGCGCGCGAGGCTGACTCAATTAACAGCTGCGCCCGCTCCATATGAAACACTCGCACAATCCGTAAAGGCACGGGATCATAGAAACGGATTCCCGTTTGTAGCTCGCGTAAGTGCTGATAAGTTGGCTCATCCGCATAGTCTTCAGCCAGCACAATGGCTTTAATTTCTTCTAAAAATGCTAAGCATCTTTCAATTTCTTTGCTACTTGCCGTTACTAGGGTCTGAAAGGAAAACGGCGGCAACTGCGCCAGACGTCGTTCTTGTAGCGGATGCTCGGCAAACAGTTCATAATCCTGCCTTTGTAAGGCTAGATAGAGTGGATGATTGAGCTCATTACTTTGAATTAAGACCTTGCCCCCGGGCAAATGACGTCCGGCGCGACCCGCCACCTGCAATAACTGCGCAAATAGTCGCTCTGAGGAGCGAAAATCGTGAGCGTATAGCCCGGCGTCCGCATTCAATACACACACTAAATTAAGATTTTTAAAATCATGCCCTTTGGACACCATTTGTGTGCCGACCAAAATATCGATCTTGCCCTCATGCACCCGATTAAAAAGCTCCTCAGCCTGTCCCTTACGCTTGGTACTATCAGCATCAATGCGCTGAATCCTAGCATCGGGAAACTGCTGCCGCAAATACTCTTCTACCTTTTGCGTCCCACGTCCTAAGGGCTGGATATCTGTATTACCACAGTCCGGACAGGCGCTAGGCGGACGTCGCTGCAAACCACAATGATGACATTGCAACTGATAAGTAGGAGGTCCACTGTGGCGCTTAGTGCCGTGACCACCACTCGGCAGGCGATGCATCACCATAAAAGCCGAGCATCTGCTGCACTCACTATTCCAAGCACAGGCAGGGCAATGCAACACCGGTGCAAAACCACGCCGATTAATAAACACCAATGCTTGTTGACCTCGTTCAATACAGTGCTGAATCTCGTCCAACATCTGTTGACTAATGCCCTCCACTAAAGGCGTTTTGCGTGTATCGATAAACTCAAAACTCGGTTTAAAGGCCAAGGCGCCCACCCGTTCAGGCAAGCTGCAAAGATCGTACTTCGCCTCTTTGGCATGTTGCCAGCTTTCCAGGGATGGCGTAGCAGAGCCTAAGACCACTGGAATATTTAATTGGTGTCCACGCCACACTGCCAAGTCTCTGGCCGAATAACGCAAGGCGTCTAATTGCTTATAGGAGGCGTCGTGCTCTTCATCAATCACAATCAAACCGAGATTTTGCACCGGCGCAAAAATCGCCATACGCGTGCCGAGGATGATGCCCGCCTGCTTCGTCTGCACCGCCACCCAAGCTGCCAAACGCTCACCATCAGATAAATTACTGTGCAGAATAGCTATCTGCTCATGTGGAAATCGCTCTTGAAACTTAGCTTGTAATTGAGGGCTCAGATTAATCTCTGGCACCAATATCATCACCTGTTTGCCTTGCGCCAATATATGCTCAGCCACGTGCAAATACACCTCGGTCTTACCACTACCGGTCACCCCATGCAGTAACACCGTTCTATAGCCCTCAATCGCTGTGATATGCTGAAAAGCAGTGCGCTGTGCCGCAGATAACTGCGGACGCTGAGGCGACTCGGTCTCCGCTACTTCTGCAGACTGGCCTAGGCTCGACACGGCGGTGTCAGTTCCATCCTCTTCCGCCTGTTGACGCTCTTTTGCCGCTGCTTTGGCGGCCTTTTTAGCAGCCGAAGCCTGACGTTTTAATAGCCGCTGTACCGGTCCACCGGCAGCACGGGCACCAGTATAGGCCTTAGGGTTTTTCAGTGGCGTGGGGAGAGTGGATAGTAATGCCTCACCCAGTGGGCGCTGATAATAACTGGCAGCAAAACGACCGAAATCCAGCCAATCCGTCGGCATGGGCGGCAAATCATCATAGACCTCCAACACCTCCTTGATTGACGACTCCTCATACGCAGGCTGCTCTGGCCGCTCGATCACAAAGCCAATCAGCTCCTTGGTGCCGAAGGGCACACGCACGCGCTGACCAATCATCGCTTGCATCCCCTCTGCTAGACGATAATCGAATGAATCAGCCATTGGCAAAGCCAAGGCAACGCGCACCCAAGGCCGCTGCATAAATGATGCTCTCCAGTTAAAAGAAGCCCATTAATCCGTAGACAATGGGCTCCGATGACACGTCATTGACACTAACAACAAAAACGTCTTAGTTGTGATACTGCTTACTGTGATTATGCACCTCGTCTACTAATACTGCCACTTGCTCCGGATTAGTAAATTGAGAAATGCCATGACCCAAGTTAAACACATGACCACCTTGGCCTACCGGACCGAAATCATCAATGACGCGGCGTACCTCTTGGCGCAGACTCTCCTCACTACCAAATAAAGCCATGGGGTCGATATTACCCTGTAAGGCAACCTTATCACCCGTCTCCTGACGTGCGCGAGCTAGGCTCATCGTCCAATCCAAACCGACTGCATCGGCACCGGTGGCGGCAATGTCTTTGATCCACAAACCACCGCCCTTCGTAAAGGCAATCACCGGAATATCTTCGCCCTCATGCTGACGATTTAGCTGATCAATTACCTTTTGCGTATAGGCTAAAGAAAACTGCTGGAATAATCCGTCAGGTAAAACACCACCCCAGCTATCAAAAATCATCACCGCTTGCGCACCCGCCTTAATCTGCTCATTCAAATAAACCGCCGTGGCAGTGGCCGTGATTTCAAGAATTTGCTTTAACAAATCAGGGCGCTGATACATCATGGTTTTGATCTTGCGGTATTCACGTGTAGAACCACCCTCAACCATGTAGCAAGCAACCGTCCACGGACTACCGGCAAAGCCGATTAAAGGTACCTTGCCGCCTAACTCCTGACGAATCAAAGTGACCGCATCAAAAACGTAGCGTAGCTTTTCCATATCGGGTGCCTGTAACTCGGCCACACGCTGCTCACTATCCACCGGATTAGCGAACTTAGGCCCCTCACCCTGCACAAAGCTCAAATCCAAACCCATGGCGTCAGGGATTAATAAAATATCGGCAAATAAAATTGAGGCATCCAAATCAAAGCGACGGATCGGTTGTAAGGTCACTTCACATGCATATTCAGGATTAGAGGCTAAACCCATAAATGAACCCGCTTGGGCGCGGCACTCACGATACTCTGGCAGATAACGGCCTGCTTGGCGCATCAACCACACGGGCGTATAAGGAACGGCTTGACGCTTTAAAGCACGCAAAAAAACATCATTTTTTAAGGTGGGCAACATAAAACCTCCGGAAAATCAGTTAAAGAGGAATAGCAGATAGGAATCCTGCGCACTCGTCGTTAATTTTTGATGACAAATTATAAACGACTACCCCTCTTTAAACAAATGAATCCACCTAAACATCCGGACGGAACTGCTCAGCATCTATCTTGTGCTTGCGCATCAACTCCCAAAAAGAACGGCGATTTTTCTTAGCCAGCGTGGCGGCTTGTGCGATATTACCCTTGGTCGAGCGTAACATATAGCTCAAATAGCCATGCTCAAAGCGGTCGACCACGTTTTGTTTAGCCTCCTTAAAACCCTCATTGTAATAGCTAACATGCTGGTCACTGAAAGCAAAGGCATAATGACCCGTATGCTGCTCGGCACTCCGTAACAGCGCCTCAAAAAATGCGCGCTTCGGCTCCTGATACGATGGGTGACTCGGCGCACTTAAACTCACGATGCCATCATGAGTCGCAGCCCGCGTCACAGTGTAATCATGCGAGCGACGCAAACTCGGCTTATTGGCTGCCGCTAACAGCCGCACTCGCAACTCCTCCTGATTGATGGGGTAACGCATAAAATCACTTAAGCCCAAACGCAACAAATCAATCATTGCGACTGGTTGCACCCCGGAGACTAAGGCAAAGACTGGGCATAGATTTGGATGAAACTCCTCGGCACTATGCATAAAAAACAAAAAGCGCCGCGCCAAGCTTAAACTCTCGGTATTTAATAACAGGATCACCACATCATAGCGCATCAACTGCATCAATAAAAACTGCCGATCCTCCTCGCGAAACTGAAGCTCGTCGGTCGCTGGCACTAACTCGGATAAAGCGACATCGTGAACTCGCAAGCGCTTATGCTTAATCACAACTTGCTTAAACCTATCGGAACCATCTGCCAACGCCGCTTGTCCTGACACCCCACGCCCAGCCACCTGATCAAAATGCAAGATAGCGCAATCCAATGTCTGCTTCATAAAAAACCTCGCGATTTTCTCTCTATACTCACCATAAATTAGATCGATATTGCATTAGACTAATGAATAATTGGCGCCAATAACATACCCTTGAATACCTAGTCAAAACTACGTATAAATCCAGCAAAAATTTAGTCGCATAGCTAGCTCAAAATCAATCCGATATTAACTAGCAACGCACGTTTTACGACCTCAACCAGCACCGTCCAAAACACAAGCCAAAGACCACGCCAAGGCATCAAAAAACAACAAGCACAGCTTAGCACTCAAGCATTTGCCTCGTTCAAAGATTAATACTTGACAGCTAGGGGAAACCCTTTATAATGAATTGCTTATCTGAATAAGTCACGGCATCCATCCATTGGCTATCACAGCCGCCACACGACTCACTCAAATCACAACCAGCGCTTTTAAACGATACTTCATCGCAAGCGATTGGTTTATATTTAAACAGTTCGTTTTTGTATATTATCGCTCCAACCCCTGACGTAGTTTCACCATGCGTTGATCCGGTCGGCACGATATAAACCGACACGAGATTAATAAGGAAATTACTATGTCTTTTGAATCATTAGGCTTAGCACCGGTATTGCTATCTGCCTTAAAAAAAGCTGGCTTTGCTGAACCCACCGAGGTGCAATCCACCGCCATTCCCGCTGCCCTTCAGGGTAAGGATTTAATCGTCAGCGCCCAAACCGGTAGTGGTAAAACAGCTGCTTTCGTGCTCCCCGCCTTACACCGTATCGCCACTACGCCTGCCACTAAGCAGCAAAGCGTGCGCTTACTGGTACTCACACCGACTCGTGAATTGGCGCTGCAAGTAGCCGCTGCGACCAAGCAATACAGTGTCGGGATGCGTGGTTTACGAGTTGCGACGGTGGTTGGTGGTATGCCTTACGGCCCACAAATTAACGCCTTAAGCCGCCGAGTTGATGTCTTAGTGGCCACACCGGGACGGTTAATTGATCACCTCAACGCCGCTCGTGTCGACCTCAAACAAATTGAGACCTTGGTATTGGATGAGGCGGATCGTATGTTAGATATGGGCTTCTTGGAGGACATGAAAGCCATTGTGAAGCATACCCCCGAGTCTCGTCAGACCTTAATGTTCTCCGCCACCTTTGAACGCACTTTAGCGGAATTAGCAGCGAGTATGTTAAAGGACTCGGTCCGCATTAATGTCGCCAACCAAACGCAAAAGCACGAAAATATTGAGCAGACCCTACTCTATGCGGATAATGCCGGACATAAGTTCCGCCTCTTAAGGCATATTTTAGATAATGAGCCGGTTTACCAAGCCATTGTCTTTACGGCGACCAAACGCAGTGCCGAGGATCTGGCCCAGCGTCTCAAAGACAATGATTACAAAGCCGCCGCTTTACATGGCGATATGAATCAACGCCAACGTAATCGCACCATTACTCAATTACAAAATGGCAAACTACATGTGCTGGTAGCCACTGATGTGGCCGCACGCGGTATTGATGTGCAAGGTATTAGCCACGCCATTAACTTTGATTTACCGCTGCAACCTGAGGATTATGTACATCGTATTGGTCGCACGGGTCGCGCCGGACGGGATGGTCGCGCCTATAGTTTTGCTACTTTTGCTGAGGGTATTAAAATTAAAAAAATTGAGCGCTTTACTGGTCAACCCTTTGAGGTGGAAACCATTGGCGGCTTAGAGCCTATTCGTCAAAGCACCAAGCCTAAAAGCAATGCTTCCAAAGCTCGCCGAGATAGTGCTAAAGCCAGTAACGCCAAGCGTCGCACTGCGCCACGCCGTGAAAAAGCAAGCGATTTTGACGGTTTAGACAAAGACTTTGAGCGCACAAACAACGCCGCTTCGGCTAAGGTAGCGCAGCCAGCGCGTCGCCCCAAAGCGGCCTCGCAGAGCACAGCCAAAGCACGCAAGCACAACGATCGTCGCGAGGGTGCCGAGCGAACGCTAGCAATGGATGGCGTACGCCCAAGTCGCAAGCTACGCAAAAACAGTAAAGCACTGATTGAAAGAGTAAACCGCGCTGTTCTCGATCGCATGGCTTACTAGTAAGCCTACGCAGCGGTAACGTCGCACCGCCCACGCTCTACTCCATGCCGGGAATGCTTTTTAGCAGCGCCCGGCATTTTTTTATCAATAAGCGTTATAATCGAAAGTCATAAACTATAATATTTTGGAGATCATACATGAGCCAGGTCGCACAAATTAAAATCCCTGCCACCTACATGCGTGGCGGCACCAGTAAGGGGGTATTTTTTAGCCTAAATGATTTACCGCCAGCGGCACAACAACCAGGTGCAGCGCGTGATGCGATTTTAAAGCGAGTGATTGGTAGTCCCGATCCCTACGGCAAGCAAATTGACGGTATGGGTGGCGCCACTTCCTCCACCTCCAAAACCGTCATTGTCAGCAAAAGCACGCAGCCTGAGCACGATGTGGATTATTTATTTGGTCAGGTAGCCATTAGCAATGATTTCGTTGATTGGAGCGGCAACTGCGGTAACTTAACCTCGGCGGTTGGACCCTTTGCCATTCAGGTCGGTTTAATTGATCCAGCAAAAATCCCTGACAACGGTATCTGCACAATTAAGATCTGGCAGCGCAACATTCAAAAAACCATTATTGCCCATGTCCCTATCACTAACGGTCAGGTACAGGAAACGGGTGATTTTGAGTTAGACGGCGTGACCTTTCCTGCCGCTGAAATTATTATTGAGTTTATCGATCCCTCGGATGATGACGGGGAAGCAGGTGCTTCAATGTTCCCTACCGGCAATCTAGTGGATCAATTGGAAGTACCAGGCATTGGGACATTTTCTGCGACCATGATTAGCGCAGGGATTCCGACCATTTTCTTAAAAGCAGAGGAGTTAGGCTACCAAGGCACTGAGTTGCAGAGCGATATTAACAGTGATCCCGAGGCCCTACTTCGCTTTGAGACGATCCGCGCATACGGTGCCAAGGCCATGGGCCTAATCAACGACGTGCAAGAGGCTAAAGACCGTCAGCACACCCCTAAAATCGCTTTTGTAGCACCAGCACAGGACTACACTACCTCCAGTGGCAAAGCCATTGCAGCCGATGCCATTGATTTACATGTGCGTGCTTTATCCATGGGGCAGCTCCATCACGCGATGATGGGTACGGCAGCAGTCGCCATTGCGGCGGCTAGCGCGGTGCCCGGCACCTTGGTTAATCAGGCGGCAGGCGGTGCCACTAGCGCAGGCGTGGTCTTCGGGCATCCCTCAGGCACCTTACGGGTAGGCGCTGAAGCGGTTCAAGAGAATGGTCAATGGCAAGTGAAAAAGGCCATTATGAGCCGCAGTGCCCGTATTATCATGAGCGGTTGGGTGCATGTGCCCGGCGACTGCTTTTAATTTTTAATCTAATGAACAACGTATCTACCATGAGCTTACTTCCTGCGATTATCGCCCCCAGCATCCTATCTGCCGACTTTGCCCGTTTGGGCGATGAGGTAAAGCAAGTGATTGCTGATGGCGCCGACTGGATCCACTTCGACGTGATGGATAATCACTACGTCCCCAATCTCACCATCGGCCCTTTAGTCTGTGAAGCCATTCGTCCTTATACCGATGCGGTGATTGATGTGCACCTCATGGTAGAGCCGGTTGATAGCCTTATCCCGCTATTTGCCAAGGCGGGAGCCAATATGATCACCTTCCATCCGGAAGCTTCAAAACATGTGGATCGCAGCTTAAATCTGATTCGTGAGCATGGTTGTCAAGCCGGTCTTGTACTCAACCCAGCCACCAGTTTGAGCGTTTTGGATTATGTTATGGATAAGCTGGATATGGTGTTACTGATGTCGGTCAACCCCGGTTTTGGTGGTCAACAGTTCATTCCTTCCACCCTCGACAAAATCACCCGGCTACGTCATCGCATTGATGCCTGGACAGCGGCAGGCGGTCAAGCGATTCGTCTTGAGGTTGATGGAGGCATTAAGGTGGACAATATTGCTGAGGTGCGGGCGGCAGGCGCCGATACCTTTGTGGCCGGCTCAGCTATTTTCGGTGCTGATAATTATCAAACCGTGATTGAACAAATGCGTGAGCAAATTGCCCTAGCCGATGGTAAATTAATTAAAACTTAACTGATGAAACGCACAACCCACGCCACCATCACCACCGTCTTATTTGACCTCGACGGTACCTTGGTTGATAGCATGCCGGATTTGGCCTATTGTTCCAATCAAAGTTTAAGCGAATTAGGACGCCCCATGCTCTCCGAGGAAAGGCTTAGCACCTTTGTAGGTAAAGGCCTAGAGCGTCTGATCATCCGCTTTTTAGCCGATGATATTGAGGCTACCAGTGCGGATCCAGCGCTTTTTCAGCAAGCCAAGGCCATTTTCAAGCGTCATTATCATGCAAGCAATGGCGATCGCAGTGTGCTTTATCCCCAGGTGCGTGAGGGCTTAGATCGGCTCAAAGCCATGGGCTTAAGCCTTGGCATTGTCACCAATAAGCCGATGGAGTTTACTATCCCACTGGTGGAGAAAAAAGGCATTCTGCCTTACTTTGATGTGCTAGTAGGCGGTGACACCTGCGAGCACAAAAAGCCCCATCCGCAACCCCTGTTATATGCCATGCAACAGCTACAGAGCGATTCACATCATACCGTTTTTGTAGGTGATTCACTGAATGACTCTGCCGCCGCTGCGGCCGCCGGCATCCCCTGCCTGATGCTGCCCTATGGCTACAATGAGGGTCAAGCCATCACGCCGCCGGTGCATGGTGCAGTCGTCAATGATCTAGTGGCCGTAGCACAATGGATTGAAAGACAAAACGCATTATCCGAAGCTAATTAAGCCGCGCTTAAACTAAAAAGGAAAATTGTCACACCTTTTTCATAAAACTGTGTTACCATTTTTACTATTCATCCATTAGGATTTGACGATTTTTTTACAATGATGCCATTTAACCCTATCGCTTACGCCCTTAACAACATCGCCTATTATTGGCGTTGGTGGCTTTTGCGCGCCGGGTTTATGGTGTCTTAAGGCTTAATTTAGCGTCTTCACTAGATAGTAGCTCTGAAAACTCTGAAATTAATCCTAAACTTAAAGACTGATGTATTAACCCGGTACCTCGAGTAACCGGGTTTTTTTACGTTGATACTAAGGATACCCGGTCAAACGCTACCACTTGAAAGAGAGTAATTACCATGACTGAAATTGAATTTAACGCCCTCAAGGCCCAAGGTTACAACCGCATTCCTCTGCTACAAGAAACCTATGCTGATTTAGACACCACCTTGGGTATTTATTTAAAGCTTGCTCATGCGGATAAAAAGCGCGGCAAAATGAGTTGCTTACTCGAATCCGTCGTCGGTGGTGAACGTTCTGGTCGTTATTCCTTTATCGGTTTACCTGCGCGCACCGTGATCCGCAATATCGGCAACACCACCGAATTAATTACCGACGGGCAAATTGTAGAAACGCATGAGGGTGATCCTTTTGAGTTTATTCGCAGCTACATGGCACGTTTTAATGTGGCTAATCGCCCGGGTATCCCTCGTTTTACCGGTGGTTTAGCTGGCTATATCGGCTACGATGCAGTGCGCCATATGGAGCCCAGCTTAGGCCCGGCAGTTAAGCCATTTCCCCATGGACAAGAAGAAGGCACGCCGGATATTATGCTGATGCATATTGATGAGGCGGTGATTGTGGATAATGTCATTGGCCGCACCTATCTTTTAGTCTATGCCGATCCAGGGGTAGAGGATAGCTACTCTAAAGGGCAAAAGCGCCTCCTGGATTTACGTCGTATGCTGCGCCAGCCAGTTGAAATCCCGTATAGCTTGGCTAGTTTAGTCACTGCAGAAGAGCGTCCTTTTGCTAAAGAGGACTTTTTAGAGGCGGTTGCCCAGGCCAAAGAGCATATTGCGGCGGGTGATTTGATGCAGGTGCAAATCGGTCAAGTCATTAGTAAACCCTTCCGTGATTCACCACTCTCTTTATACCGCTCACTACGTTCACTCAATCCCTCGCCCTTTATGTATTACTACAACTTCGACGATTTCCACGTGGTGGGTTCATCGCCGGAAATTTTAGTACGCCAAGAGCATGTGCTTAATAGCGATGGTGAGGAGCATACCGAAGTGACAATTCGTCCCTTAGCTGGCACTCGCCCACGTGGTCGTACACCGCAAGAGGACCAAGCCTTGGCTGAGGAATTACAAAACGATCCTAAGGAAATTGCTGAGCATGTGATGTTAATTGATTTAGCTCGCAATGATATTGGTCGCGTTTCTCAAACCGGTAGCGTTGAGGTGACGGATCAATTTGCGGTAGAAAATTACTCACATGTGATGCATTTAGTGTCCAATGTTAAAGGCATTCTCAAGGAAGGTATGGATTGCATTGATGTGCTACGGGCGACTTTCCCCGCCGGCACCCTGACTGGCGCCCCTAAAGTGCAAGCCATGAAACTCATTGATGAGTTGGAGCCAGTACGGCGCGGCATCTACGGTGGCGCTGTAGGCTACCTCAGCTATAACGGTACCATGGATATGGCCATTGCCATTCGTACCGGTTTAATTAAAAACGGCAATCTGTATGTACAAGCCGCAGCCGGTATTGTTGCCGACTCCGTTCCCGAAAAGGAATGGTTAGAAACCGAGCATAAGGCACGTGCCGTACTACGCGCTGCCGAGCAAGTGCAATATGGTTTAGATAAGCCAATGTAATAACAACACAGGAAATATCAAATGACTAAGCTTTTTATGCTCGATAACTACGACTCCTTTACCTATAACTTAGTGCAATATTTCGGTGAGTTGGGCGCTGAGGTAACCGTAGCGCGTAATGATGAAATCACCATCGCTGAGATCGAGGCACTGGATCCCGATTTGATTTGCATCTCCCCCGGTCCTTGTTCGCCTGCTGAAGCCGGTATTTCCGTGGATGTGATTAAGCATTTTGCTGGCCAAGTGCCAATTTTAGGCGTCTGCTTGGGGCACCAGTCGATCGGCGCTGCCTTTGGCGGTAACATCATTCGTGCCAAGCAATTAATGCACGGCAAGACCTCCACCATTACGCATCGTGGTAGCGATGTCTTTAGTGATATTCCCTCACCTTTTACTGTCACACGCTATCATTCCTTGGTGATTGAACGTGACTCTTTACCTGAATGTTTAGAGATTAGCGCAGAAAGTGAAGATGGTGAAATCATGGGCGTGGCACATAAAGAACTGCCGGTATTCGGAGTGCAATTCCATCCCGAATCGGTATTGAGTGAATATGGTCATGAGCTATTAAATAACTTTTTAAAATACGCACAATAAATACGGTAGTGGCGTCAAACGGAGCATATCTAATGAAAATATCCTATCAAGAAGCCCTCACTCGTCTGATTGAGCATCGTGAAATCTTCGAAGATGAGATGATTGGCTTAATGCGCACGCTGATGCGAGGTGAAATGCCTCCAGAAATTGCAGCGGCCTTTTTAATTGGTTTACGTGTTAAAAAAGAAACCGTGGACGAAATTACCGCCGCTGCCATGGTCATGCGTGAGTTCAGCACCCGCGTCAAATTAGCCCATCCAGAAGCAGCGCTCGATATGTGCGGCACCGGTGGCGATGGCTCAAATACCTTTAATATTTCTACTACCGCTATGTTTGTCGCAGCCGCTGCTGGCGTACCCATTGCCAAGCATGGTAATCGCAGTGCTTCCAGCCCCGCTGGTAGCGCCGACGGCTTGGAGGCCTTGGGCGCCTTTGTGGAGACACCGCCTGAGCGGGTAGCCGAAAGTATTCAGGAAACTGGTATCGGTTTTATGTTTGCCCCTTTTCATCATAGCAGCATGAAAAACATTGCACCCATTCGTAAACTATTGGGTGTACGTACCATCTTTAATATCCTCGGCCCCTTGACCAATCCGGCCAATGCCGGCAACCAGTTAATGGGGGTCTTTCACCCCGATTTGGTAGGTATTCAGGTGCGTGTATTAAAGCAATTAGGCGCTAATCATGTGCTGATTGTGCACGGTATGGACGGCATGGATGAAGCGACCCTAGGCGCCAGCACCTTAGTCGGTGAGCTAAAAGACGGCGAGGTCTTCGAGTATGAAATTCACCCAGAGGACTACGGCATGTCGATGGTCTCCAACCGCAGCTATCGTGTAAAAAACAAAGAGGAGTCGCGCGATATCATGCTAAGTGTCTTAAAAAATGAAGCGGGACCGGCTTTAGATATTGTCATTTTTAATGCGGGTCTAGCCATTTATGCAGGCAACAAAGCCAACAGCATCAGAGAAGGGATTGACATGGCTAAAGAATTACTGGCAAGCGGTGCTGCCTTTGCTAAAATGCAGCAATTCTGCCAATTCAGTCAAACCCTGAGACCACAACAGTAAGTACGATTTGGAAGTGTGATGGACGATATTTTATTAAAAATTCTTAAGGTCAAACACGCGGAAGTGGCTGAGCTCAAAAAGTCGCGCAGCAGCAATGATTTATTAAGAGAGGCAGAAGCCCGTCAAGATACGCGCGGCTTTGCCAATGCCTTAAAAGAGCGTATTGATATTAAGAAAAATGCGGTGATTGCCGAAATTAAAAAGGCCTCACCCTCTAAAGGTGTGATTCGTGAGGATTTTAATCCCGATGCCTTAGCCATCAGTTATGCGGCGGGCGGTGCAAGCTGCTTATCAGTATTAACCGATACGCAGTTTTTTCAAGGCTCTCATGACTACCTGCGACGCGCTCGTGCTGCCTGCGCCTTACCCGTGATTTGTAAAGACTTTATGGTGGATCCCTACCAGATTTACCGCGCTCGTGCCTTTGGTGCTGACTGTATTTTACTGATTGTGGCCGCTTTGGATGATAAGCAATTACAGGATTTCGAGCAAATCGCCATGGACTTGAACATGGATGCCTTAATCGAAGTTCATAATGAAAATGAAATGGAGCGCGCCTTAAGGCTTAAGTCACCCATGATTGGCGTCAATAACCGTGATCTACGTAGCTTTAAAACCGATATTCACAATACCCTACGCTTAAAAAACATGCTCGCCCAAGAAAAAGATCGTTTTTTAATCACTGAAAGCGGCATTTTAAGCCGTGATGACGTCAAATTAATGAATGATAACGATGTCTACGGCTTTTTAATCGGTGAGGCCTTTATGCGCCAAGAGGATCCGGGCAAAGCGCTAGCGGCCATGATGGCACAAGACTAAATTAAAGGGGTTGGAGGATGCAAAAGCAATGTGTCTTATGCACGGAGGTGGGCGGTAGGCTACTTTGGGAAAATGATTTTGTACGTATTATCAATGCTGAAGAGCCGAACTACCCTGCCTTTACCCGTGTCATTTTAAAAGCGCATTATCAGGAGATGAGCGATCTAGCACCGGCTAAACGCCACGCCTTAATGGATTATGTATGGTTAGTTGAAACGGTGCAGCGCGAGGTGCTTGCACCCACTAAAATCAATCTTGCCCAATTCGGCACCATGGTACCACACGTGCATTGGCATATTATCCCTCGCTTTGAGCAGGATCCACATTATCCGGATGCCATTTGGTCTAGCCCCAAACATTCGCCCGCTAATGCGGCGCAGCAGGACTATTTAGCCAATCAGCAAAAAATGCTGGCACAGTATGAAGCAACACTAATAAATCGTTTAAAATCGATCAGCCATTAAAATCATTACGAGGAGTGTAGACAATGGATTTCCCAAAAAAAGTCACCATTGTGGAGGTGGGCCCGCGCGACGGTCTACAAAATGAAAAGGAGTTTGTACCCACCGCCACCAAGATTGAATTAGTTAATCGTTTGGTTGATGCCGGCGCCCCAAAAATTGAGGCTGCTTCATTTGTATCACCTAAATGGGTACCACAAATGGCCGATGCGGCAGAGGTTATGCAAGGGATTGAGCGCAAAAGCGGTGTGGTTTATGCTGCCTTGACACCAAATGTGCGCGGTCTTGAGGGTGCCCTAGCTAATGGCGCTGATGAGGTCGTCATTTTTGGTGCGGCCAGTGAGGCTTTTTCTCAAAAAAACATCAACTGTTCAATTGCCGAATCCATTGAGCGTTTTGTTGATGTTGCTCGCTTAGCCAAGGAGGCCGGGGTCCTACTGCGCGCCAGTATCAGTACTTCCTTTGGTTGCCCCTATCAAGGTGAGGTGCCCATCGAATCAGTACTTGACGTGGTTAAGCGCATGCAGGACTTAGGCTGTGATGAAATCGATATAGCTGACACCATCGGCGTGGGTACGGCAGCCCAAGTGTATGAGGTGATGTCACGCGTGACAGATATCGTAGCTAAAGAAAAAATTGCTGGCCACTTCCACGACACCTACGGTCAAGCGCTAGCCAATATTGTTGCTTCACTGCAGGCCGGGATTAGTATTTACCACTCCTCCGTGGCTGGTCTCGGTGGCTGTCCTTATGCGAAGGGTGCCACGGGTAATGTTGCCACTGAAGATGTACTCTATATGCTTCACGGCATGGGTATTGAAACCGGTATGGATTTAGACAAAACGGTGCAAATCGGCCAATGGATTTCCGATCAAATCGGTCGCCAAAATGCTAGCCGTGTTGGCCGCGCCTTAATTGCCAAGTGCGCTGCCTAAGCCGAGCCCTTAAGATGATGAGAGCGTCCCTGGCCGGACGCTCTTTTTGATCGTGGACGGCGGCTTATGATAAAGACACTACCACAGCGGTAGCGCTGCAACAGCTATCCTAATCGCTAGCTGAGCATCAATCCGGAATACGATAGGCGGCACGTAGCTCCTCCTCAATATCGGCCGCACGCTCGACCAGCTTTGCTCCCTCGCGAATCAACTGATGACAGCCACGTGCCAACTGCGAATGGATAGAGCCTGGAATCGCAAAGACCTCACGACTATACTCTAAGGCCTGTTTGGCAGTGATTAATGAACCACTGCGTTTAGCCGCCTCCACCACCAGCACGCCTAAGCTCAGCCCCGCCACAATGCGATTGCGCTGTGGAAAATGATGCGTATTGGCTTGCATACCGATACCGTACTCACTCAGCAAAAGACCCTGGTCACGGACCCGCACGGCTAACTCAATATGCTCCCCCGGATAGACCAGATCCAAGCCTGTCGCCATCACCGCAATGGTGGCTGCCGGCTGAGCCGAGGCCAAGGCCCCCTCGTGCGCTGCCTTATCAATACCATAAGCTAAGCCACTCACAACAGCCCATGACTTAGCGGCAAAATAACGCGCAAAAGCACGGGCATTGTCATTACCTCCAGCGGTTGAATGGCGTGAGCCGACAATCGCAAATTTTGGCTTTTTCAGGGTTTCGATTTGACCTGCATAGTACAGTAAAAAAGGGGCATCTGGAATGCTCAGCAACTCTGCCGGGTAGTCCGCATCAGGGAGGGTTAATATGCCATTAACCGCACTACTTTGCAGCCAATCCAAACTAAGCTCAATCCGCTGCTCAATCTCCGCCGACGGGGGCGCACTTAAACTGCGGGCAATCTCTGGCGAGCACATAGCCGCTAGACTGGTATAAGAAGCATCAAAGATCAACTGTGGCAAACCAATCCTAGCCAACAGCTCCCGCCCCGTCACTGGCCCAACACCAGGCTCCATACTAAGACGTAACCAAGCTTTTAACTCATCGATGTCCATGCTACTCATACCCTATCACCCCGCCGCCAGCGCTCACCATCACTAAACTTATCATCTGCTTATTTTGCCATTATCTTAAAGAACAATTCAGCTATTGGCTAAAAACATCCACCGCTAAAATGCTAAAATACAGCTATCTATGGATTTTTTATTTCTAAACGAATGGCAATATTATCAATTCTTAAGTACCCTGATCCCCGTTTACATAAAATCGCCAAACCGGTGCAAGAGGTGGATGATCGAGTCCGTCAAATCGTTAAGGACATGACGGAAACGATGTATGATGCACAGGGTATCGGTCTAGCCGCGACACAGGTTGATATTCATGAGCGTATTGTCGTCATTGATATCTCCGAAGAGCGTAATGATCTGTTAGTGCTAATTAATCCACAAATTACCGCTCGTAGCGATGATAAAACCGTCTATGAGGAGGGTTGTTTATCGGTGCCCGGCATTTATGATAAGGTTGAGCGCACCTCCGAGATCACGGTAGAAGCGCTCAATGAACAAGGTGAGAAGTTTAGCCTAGAGGCAGACGGCCTCCTCGCCATTTGTATTCAACATGAGCTGGATCATTTAGTAGGTAAGGTGTTTGTAGAGCATCTTTCGAGCTTAAAGCAAAACCGTATCCGCACTAAAATCAAAAAAGCCGAGCGCGAAGCTAAAAGAGAGGCTCAACGAGTTTAGACTCAAAGCGGCTTCAAAGCTAGGGTGAGCGCTAAGTACATAAGCTATCGTGCCCAGTGCCCACCCCGATGACTATAACGGACCGTATCAGCTACTCATAATCACGCTGATCCTGGATGACTAAACCGTCATTCGGCAAGGTCCCCGGTGCTAACACCTCAACCGCGGTACGCAGCTTAATCACTTCGCGCGCCGCTGATTCTGCCTTGGCAATCCACGCTTCATCGGTGGCCTCGGCTCGCTCTAGGCGCAAGATAAGATTTTCACTACCTACCTTAGCATCGGCCACGATGCGTGCTTTGCTCACACCGTCCAAGCGCTTAACTAACTCAGCCACATGTTCAGGGTGAACAAACATGCCACGCACCTTAATGCTCTGATCGGCACGGCCCATCCAGCCCTTGATGCGATCATTACTACGACCGCAGGCAGAATGACCACTTAAGATCATTGACATATCACTGGTACCAAAGCGTAGTAGTGGATAGTCGGGGTTGAGCGTGGTCACCACCACTTCACCCACCTCCCCCTCAGGCACTGGCTCGTTAGTACCGGGGCGTACAATCTCCAGAATAATATCTTCTGCCACCACTAAGCCATCACGGGCTGAGGTTTCATAAGCAATTAAGCCTATATCGGCGGTACCATAACATTGATAACCATCAATACCACGCTCGGCGAACCATTGTCGCATGGTTGGAGTAAAGGCTTCGGCAGTAAAAAGCGCATGCTTTAAACTATCGATTGTGACCCCCATCTCATCGGCTTTTTCCAAAATAATTTTCAAAAAACTGGGTGTACCAGTATAAGCCTGAGGGCGCAAATCCTGCATTGACTTCACCTGTAGCTCGGTCTGACCAATACCACCGGGAAAGACTGAACAACCCAGAGCTAAGGCTCCACTTTCCAGCATATTACCCGCTGGCGTAAAGTGATAGGAAAAACAGTTATGCACCAACATCCCGCCTCGTATACCGGCGGCATACAGAGCCTGCGCCATGCGCCAATAGTCGGGTCGACTGCTGTCCAATTCATAAATCGGTCCTGGCGAGGCATAAACCCGTGCCACCTGCCCCCAAGACACCGGCGCAAAACCACCAAACACGCCTTCACACACATCACCGCTGCCCCGTAACGCATGCTGTTGATGCATCAGGGTGGATTTACGCACCACGGGGATAGCGGCTAAATCCTCACGACTTTGTAGTGTGGCGATATCAATCCCTTGCAACTGCTCTTGCAGACGAGGCGTTTGTGGCATCAATTCGCGCAGATTATGGCGCAATTGAGAAAACAACTCAAACTCACGCTCATCCTTGGAGCGCAGCTCGCGTGAGCTGTAATAAGGCGACGCTTTTTTATCGCTACGCACATTACTCTTGAGATCCATCATCTACCTCCTCTAGGCTAACCAGCGCTTACGCCGACGATAAAACTTACCGTCACGGAAGCTTTTACGATCACCACTCTCGATTCCGAGGTAGAACTCCTTGACATCGTCGTTATTGAGCAATTCCTCTGCCGTGCCGTCCAACATCACGCGACCGCTTTCCAGAATATAGCCATAATCCGAATAACGCAAAGCAATATTGGTGTTTTGCTCGGCTAAAAGGAAACTCACCCCCTCACGCGTATTTAAGTCGCGCACAATTTCAAAAATCTCCACCACGATTTGCGGTGCTAAGCCCATCGACGGCTCATCTAACAGAATCATATCGGGGTTAGCCATCAGGGCGCGACCAATGGCCGCCATTTGCTGCTCACCACCTGAGGTATAACCGGCTTGGCTATTACGACGCGTTTTTAGACGCGGGAAGTATTGATACACCATATCCAATCCCGCTTCCAAATCACCGCGACTCAATTTACGGGTATAGGCACCGGTCAGAAGATTTTCTTCAATCGTCAAATGCTCAAAACAATGACGACCCTCCATCACCTGAATCACGCCGCGTTTAACCAAATCGGCCGGGGTCAGATCCTGCACCTCCTCCCCCTTATAGCTGATACTGCCTTTGGTTACCTCACCACGCTCACTTTTGAGTAAATTGGAGATCGCTCGCAAGGTCGTTGTTTTACCGGCGCCATTCGCACCTAGTAAAGCAACGATTTTCCCCTTGGGTACGACGAGAGAAACCCCTCTTAATACCAAAATAACGTGGTTATAAATTACCTCAATACCATTAACATCCAGTACGTTTTCAAGCGCTGGTGTAACAACGGCAGCTTGGTTCTGTTGTGTTATTTGGCCTTGCATAACAATCTCCAACTACGAACAACTAAGCTTAAATTACTCTACAGCAGAGCAATCACGAGGGGTGATGCCTTTGGCATCAGCGTATTTTTTGGCTTCTTCCATGACGATAGGCTTAACAAAGTCTTGATCCGCCTGCATCCAGTCGGAGATAACCTCCCACTTAGCACCGTCCCATTGCGCAATACGTGCCCAGTCACCGCCCACGTGATCCTCACATGTCGTACGGACAGGGCGCATCATGCCGGCCATACCAGTCTCCTCTAAGCGCGCCTCGTCGATATTAAGGTTTTCAAAGCCCCAACGAATCTGCTCTGAGTTCATATGTTGACCAACACCAAACTTCTCTTGTGCAGTACGAATAGCTTCAACCGCTAAGAAAGAAATCATCATGCCGCGGTTATAAGCAATGGTACCGTAGGTACCGTTACCCTTACCCATGCCTTTACCTTTGGCATATACTTCGTCCTCTAACTTCTGATAGACGCCAAAATCCTTACCCGCTGAGTTGTGTAAGGTAATGGTTTTGTAGCCTTTAGCGACTTGCGCAATGTCTTTTACATCATTTTCAGAGCCTGCCCACCAAATGGCTAAAATCTTATCGCGCGGATAACCTGTGGCCTGAGCCTCACGAATAGCGGTCGGTGTCATCACGCCCGCACTCCATAAAATCACGTGATCCGGACGACGTTGACGGATTTGTAACCACGTAGACTTCTGCTCAACCCCAGGAGCGGTCACAGGATAAAGTTGTAGTTCAAAGCCATGTGCTTCGGCGCGCTTTTGTAATAAAAGAATCGGCTCTTTACCATATGGCGAGTCATGATAAACCAAGGCGATTTTTTTACCCTTAAGCTTATCCAAGCCACCCATTTGCTCAGCAATATGCTGTATCGCAACGTCCGCAGCCGTCCAGTAGTGACCTAATAAAGGGAAGCTCCACTCAAAGTAGGCACCCGCTGCTGATTGAGATAAACCATAACCCGTCGTTTGTACTACCATCTTGTCACTGGGTGCTCTATCCGTCACTGCAAAAGTAATACCGGTCGATTGTGTATCAAAAGCCGCAGCACCACCGTGCGCATTCTTCATACGCTCATAGCACTCTACCCCACGGTCCGTGGCATAAGCAGTTTCGCACTCCTCAAAGCGAATTTTGACGCCATTGACCCCGCCTTGCGCATTCACCAGCTCAAGGTAATCAATTTTACCGTCACCCCAAGCAATACCAAGGGGCGCAAAAGAACCTGTACGGTAAGTTAATAAGGGCAAATACTGCTCAGCTGGCTGCGCTTTTAAAGCTGCGCTCACACCAAAAGTACCTGCAACTGTCATCGCTGCCGCTAAGCTTTTGATCATAAATTTCTTCATTTCTGTCTCCCATGTATGAAGTTTTTTAATTACTTTAGTTATTTTAAAAATCGCTCTTCTAAGGGTAGCGTTATTCAATGATTAGTGAGGGAATGGCCAAATTCTCAGCTTCTCACGAGCAATTGACCAGAGCTTCGCTAAACCATGCGGTTCAACAATCAAGAAAAACACGATTAAGGAACCGAAAATCATATGCTCAATATGCGCTGCCGTATCCACCGGGAGGTTTAAACCAAACAACTCCGGAATACGGGTCAATATAATGGGCAGTAGCACAATAAAGGCGGCACCAAAGAAGCTACCTGCAATTGAACCTAAACCACCGATAATCACCATAAATAAAAGCTGTAATGAGCGATTTAAGTCAAAGGCTAATGGCTCCCATGAACCTAAGTGCACATAGCCCCAAAGACCGCCGGCAATACCGATAATAAATGAGCTCACGGCAAAGGCACTCAGTTTGGCATACATCGGGCGAATCCCAATCACTGAGGCAGCCACGTCCATATCACGGATCGCCATCCATTCACGACCAATGGCACCACGCACCAAGTTTTTCACGAGCAGCGCCAACACAATCACCACTAACAGCACAAACACATACTTCTGCACTGGCGTCTGCACCGGCAAGCCGAAGAAATCCAGACGTGCCACAGACACACTACCTGAGGCTGAATAGTTAGTTAAATAAGGAATGCGCAAGAATGCCCAATCCACAAAGAACTGTGCTGCCAAGGTTGCTACCGCCAAATAAAGACCGCGGATGCGTAGGCTCGGTACGCCAAAGATAATTCCGAACAGCATTGCGCCGAAACCACCGATCAGCAATTGGAAGATAAAAGGAATCTCCGGAATACGGGTACCAAAGTTCCATGCCACATAGGCGCCCACCGCCATAAAGGCACCACTACCCAATGAAATCTGTCCACAATAACCAACGAGGACATTTAGACCAATCGCCGCTAAGGACAAGATTAAAAAGGGAATTAAAATCGCACTTAAAAAGTAGTTACTTGCAACAAAAGGCACCACAAATAAAGCAACGGCAATAATGGCTAAGATTGCGATGCGATCTTGGCGAATCGGGAAAATCTGCTGATCCGCGCGATAACTGGTTTTAAATTGACCATTTTCACGGTAAAACATTTTTTATACTCCTTAGGCCTTAGATACTAAACACGGTCGATAATTTTCTCGCCGAATAAGCCTTGTGGTCTAAACAATAAGAACACTAAAGCCAGTACATAGGCGAACCAGTTTTCGATACCACCACCCAAGAAGGGACCCAAATAAGCCTCTGAAAGCTTTTCACCGACACCGATAATTAAACCACCGATAATGGCACCCGGCACCGACGTTAAACCGCCCAAAATCACGACCGGTAAAGCACGCAGTGCGGCTGTTGAGAGAGTAAAGGACACACCAAATTTTGAGCCCCAGATAATACCTGCCACCAAGGCCACAACACCGGCAACCGCCCACACAATCACCCAAATGCGATTTAATGGAATACCAATCGACTGCGCCGCTTGGTGATCATCGGCAACGGCACGTAAGGCACGACCGGTCGGTGTAAACTGGAAAAATAGCGCTAAGGTAGCCACTAAGGCGGCTGCAATCACGGCCGCAGTCAAGTCCTCAAGACTCAGTAAAATACCGCCCTCAAAGACATTTTCCATGACAAATAACGGATCCTTAGGCATGCCGACATCAATGGTGTACATCGCACTACCAAAGAGCGTTTGACCAAAGCCATCCAAGAAGTAGCTAATACCCAAGGTCGCCATCAAGAGTGCTGTTGCCTCTTGGTTAACCAAATGACGCAAGACAAAGCGCTCAATGGCAATAGCAAAAAGAATCATCAGGATGGCGCTGACGATGAAAGCCAAGATATTGGCTAACAACATACTTTCAAAGCCTAGCCACTGGGGTAACCAAGCGGAGAAACGTGCCATCGACAAAGCGGCCACCAAAACCATCGCACCTTGAGCAAAGTTAAACACACCCGAGGCTTTGAAAATTAATACAAAGCCGAGTCCGATTAAGGCGTACATCATGCCGCTCATGAGACCGCCAAAAAGAGTTTCTAAAAAATAAGACATATTGGCTTCTCCCTATACCTGAGCGCCCAGATAAGCACGAATAACCTCCTCGTTATTGCGCACCTCATCCGGCGTACCGTCACCGATTTTTTTACCGTAATCAAGTACCACCACGCGATCGGAAATATCCATCACCACGCCCATATCGTGCTCAATCAGCACAATGGTCGTACCGAATTCATCGTTCACATCAAGAATAAAGCGTGACATATCCTGCTTTTCTTCGATGTTCATACCCGCCATTGGCTCATCCAACAGCAGCAATCTAGGCTCCATCGCCAAGGCGCGGCCCAAATCCACACGCTTTTGTAAGCCATAGGGTAAACGACCTACGGGTACCTTGCGGTATGCTTGGATCTCAAGAAAATCAATGATATTTTCTACGAACTCGCGATGCTCAATTTCCTCCTTTTCGGCGCCGAAGATACGAAAAGCCTGGGAAATAATATTGCTCTTCATCCGTAGATTACGGCCGGTCATAATATTGTCCAGTACGCTCATCCCCTTAAAGAGAGCAAGGTTCTGGAAGGTACGACCGATACCACGGGTCGCCGCACGACGCGGTGTCATTTTCTCCAACACCGTACCGTCCAAGGTAATACGACCCTCTTGTGGTGTATAAACACCGTTAATGACGTTAAGCATGGAGCTCTTACCCGCCCCGTTAGGGCCGATAATAGAGCGAATCTCATGCTCTTTTACATTAAAAGAAATATTTGTCAGTGCTTTGACCCCACCAAACGAAAGCGAAATGCTGTCTAGGTCTAGGATAACTTCACCGATTCGACGTTGATTCTGCATCATTCGCCCCCTTATACCGCAACGACTTTGGCAGGTTCAATCTTCAGATCGGCACTGATTTTACCGATGCGGCCGTCTTCATAGCGCACCTCAGTTTCGATATACTGACTGGACTTACCCTCAAATAGTGCATCAATTAATACACCATATTTTTCTACAATAAAATTACGACGGACTTTACGCGTGCGTGTTAATTCACCGTCATCCGGATCTAGCTCCTTATGTAGAATCAAAAAGCGATGTAGCTGTAAACCGGATAGCTGCTCATCTCTGGCCACATCGGCATTAGCCTCCTCAACGCAGTCCTTGATCAGTTGATAAACCTCCTTTTTAGAGGCTAAATCGGTATAACCTGCATAGGTCAAACCGCGACGCTCGGCCCAGTTAGCCACCGCTTCTAAATCGATATTAATAAAGGCAGTACAATAATCCTTATTCGCCCCGAATACGACAGCTTCCTTAATAAAGGAGAAGAACTTCAGCTTATTTTCCATGTATTTTGGCGCGAACATACGACCGTCGTTCAGTTTACCGACGTCCTTTGCACGGTCGATAATCTTTAACTGACCCTCTTCGGTTAAAATACCGGCGTCCCCCGTGTGATACCAACCATCCTCGGTAAAAGACTCCTCGGTAGACTTAGGATTTTTATAATACTCACTAAATAAGCCAGGGCTTTTAATCTGCACCTCACCCGTATCAGCAATCCGCAGCTCTACTCCTTCACATGGCGGCCCCACGGTATCAGCCTCTACCCGACCGTCTTCTTGCACACACACAAATACGGAGGTTTCCGTAGAACCGTATAATTGCTTTAAATTGACACCAATCGAGCGATAAAAACGGAATAAATCTGGACCGATCGCCTCACCCGCAGTGTAAGCCACCTTAATCCGATTCATGCCCAAAGCATTACGCAACGGCGCATAAATAAAGAAATTCCCTAAGCTGTATAGCAAACGATCCTTTAAGCCCACGGATTGTTTATCCAAAATACGCTGACCGGATTTGGCTGCTACATCCATAAAGTACTTGTAGAGCCAGCGCTTAAAGCGACCGGCATCCTCCATACGAATACTAACAGTGGTGAGTAACTCCTCTAACACGCGCGGTGGCGAGAAGTAATAGGTCGGACCCACATCATGCATATCAATGGAGACCGTGGTGGGCGATTCCGGATGATTCACCGTAAAGCCGGTCACCAAGAATTGCGTGTAAGAGAACATATTCTGACCAATCCAAGCCGGTGGCAAGTAAGCAAGCACATCCTCTTTATCCGTCAGATTTTCCAGGCGCTGGATCACCTCGGCACGGTCAATCAAGGCATGATGCGTTAACACCACCCCCTTAGGATTGCCGGTGGTACCCGAGGTATAGAACATCGCAGCCGGATCCTCAGGGCGCAGGCTGTCGACAATTTGTCTAAATAAGTCCGGATGACGCTGACGATGCGCCTTACCCTGCTCCAGTAAATCCACGTAATTCAATAAAATGTCTTCAGTGTAATTACGCATCCCGCGTGGATCGTCATACACCACATGACGCAAGTGCGGTAACTGCTCCCGCACTTCCAACATCTTGTCAGCTTGCTCCTGATCCTCGACCACCACAACACCAACCTCGGCGTCTTTGAGTACATAGACCATTTCCTGCGCCACTGCATCCTGATACATCGGCACTGGAATCGCACCTAAACTCTGCGCAGCCATCATGCTCATATAAAGACGTGGGCGGTTTTCGCCAACGATGGCCACGTGCTGACCCTTTTGTACACCTAAAGTCATCAAGCCATAAGCGAGGTTTTCAACCTCCTCGGCCATCTCGGACCAGGTAATCGTCTGCCAAATACCTAAGTCCTTTTCACGCATCGCCGCTTGCGTTGGACGCTCTTTGGCATGCTTTAAAAGCAACTTGGCAAAGGTATTTGCCGTATTTTGCTGAGTGACCATATCTCATCGTCTCCTTAATATGGTGCTTTTAATTGCGGATAATTAAATTTATTTAAGTAACAATCTGTGATGATGTGTTTTTATACTTTTTGTGATTTTTCCTTTTGTATTGAAAATATATGCTTTTAAATGTAATCTAAATGTTATTACGGTGACATTTATTCAGTTTTTAGGGAAAGTACTTATGATTAGAACGCGTTTATCTAACACACCGTGGTTTACGATTCTGACAGAGGAACAACAACAACGTGTGATTCAGGAGACCGTCTTACAAGACTACCCAGCAGGTGCTTTTATTGTTAGAAAGGGTGATGCCTCACGCCATTGGATAGGCATGATTGAGGGCTTAGCAAGAATTTCTGTCGGCACCGCTGATGGCAAACTCGCCGCCCTCACCGGCGTACCTGCAGGCGGTTGGATCGGCGAGGGTGCGCTTTTGAAAAAGGAATTACGTCGCTATGATGTGGTGACCCTACGCAACAGTGTGGTTGCCAAAATGCCGGTGGAAACCTTTTACTGGCTGTTAGACCACAGCTTCAGCTTTAATCGCTTTTTATTAAATCAGTTTAATCATCGTATGGGGCAGTTTATCGGCCGCGTCGAATCAGATCGTCTCTTTAATGCCGATATTCGCGTAGCGCGTTGCATTGCCGAACTGGTGCGTATGCCTAACTACGCCGATGACAACTATAATCGTCAGTTAAATATTACCCAGGAGGAAATTGGCTATTTGGCCCGTGTTTCTCGACAGCGCACCAACGGTGCCTTAAAAAAGCTAGCGGATGCCGGCTTTATTGAGCTGCAATACCGCAGTGTGATTATTAATGATTTACAAGGTCTGGAGACGCTAGAGGAGATTTAGCAAGCGCCGACAAAAAAGCGCCACAGTCAAAACACAACTGGGCGCCAATCACTTATGGAGCTACTAGTGACTACTCCTCGTCATTCAAGGCCACCACCTGCTCGGGCGCTTTTACCAATAAGCGATCAATACGGTACTTATCCATATCCACCACCTCAAAATAAAAGCCTTCCCACACCAGACTTTCGGTTTCTTTAGGAATGTGACCGAGCTGATTCAGAATAAAACCGGCTAAGGTATGATAATTATCCTCATGATCCGGGAATTCTAATTGCACTTGAAAGTGGTGATTGAAGCGATCAAGCGTCACTGCCCCGTCAATTAACCAGCTACCGTCATTACGCTGCACAATATCCGCATCATAATTATCATTGAGTGGAATTTTATAGCCAACCAATACCTTTAGCACATCTCGCAAGGTCACCAAACCCTCAACCTCGCCGTACTCATTAATGACGATCACCATCTCGGTGCGGTACTCTTCGAATGACTCCAGCACATCCATCGCTGAATTGGTCTCAGGCACAAAACGGGCCGGCTTCACCAAAGCGCGAATATCAATCGCATGACCTCGAATTTGCTGTTCAAATAAGGTACCGGCATCAATCACACCAAGTACATTATCCAAACCACCATCACACACGGGAAAGCGCGAATAATTACTATCGGCAATATAGAGCAAAATCTCGTTGAGCGGACTTTCCAGGTCAATATAGTGCACATCATTACGCGGCGTCATAATGGTTAACACACTCTGATCGTCCAGACTAAGTGCCCGCGTCACAATGTCATGCTCGGTTTTTTCAAACAGACCGGCTGTTGCCCCCTCGCGCAAGATACCGCTGATATCCTCCTCGGTTAGCTCATCGCCTTTGCTATCTACCCGTAACAGCTTCAACACCAAATCGGTCACCACCGTCAAAATCCACACAAAGGGTGCCATGGCTTTTGACAAAAGCGTCATCGGCCGCGCCACAACCGTAGCAATTTTCTCGGCGTGATTCATGGCAATGCGCTTAGGTACCAATTCCCCAAAAATCAGCGAGAAAAAGGTAATACCCACCACCACTAAAAACATCGCTATTGCTTTAGCCGTTTGAGCACTAAGACCAATATCCTCAAATAGGGGCGTCAAACGGGACACAATTGAGGCCTCACCAAAGGCCCCCATAAAAATACCAATCAGCGTAATACCAATCTGGATGGTCGATAAGGAGCGGCTCGGATTATCAACCAATAGCAAGGCTGCCGCAGCCGCTTTATCTCCTTGATCTGCCTGCTGTTGTAAGCGCATACGCTTAGCCGACACAAGCGCAATTTCGGACATGGCAAAGACGCCATTGACCAAAATTAACAATAAAATTATCAAAGTACCGATCATTGTTACTTAGCTAAATCTCCACACGAGAATAAAAATATGTCATCAAGGTATATTACGCTGAAAAAGCGCAGCTTGTCATCATTATCCATCACTAAACGCTGCAGTCTAGCAGATCCATATGACAGATAAATGAAGCCTAATCCGATTTTTCTCTTAATCGCATCAAGCCCTCTTGGCTAGCACTGGCAACCAACTGCCCCTGCTGATTAAAGAAGACCCCATGCACTAAGCCGCGTCCACCCTGCGCTGCGGTTGATTCAGACACATAGAGTAGCCACTGATTCATATCAATAGGACGATGAAACCACTGGGCATGATCCAAACTGGCCATCTGCATTTGCGGATCAAAATGCCAACGCGCGTGCGGTAGTAACGCTGTCGTCATTAAATAAAAATCCGACACATAAGCCAGCATACCCTGGTGTAGTCGCTGATCATCAGGCATTAAGCCATTGGCCCTAATCCAATACATGGTCTTTGGCTCATAATGCCCTAATTCTAACTGGCGCTCGGGGTAGACTAAACGGATTTCTAACGGCCGTTCACGCTTAAGACGCTCATCCCACTCCCCGGTGCCGAGACGCTGCGCCAGCGCTTGCTGTATCTCCTGCTCTAAGGGACAATCCTCCGGTGGTGGTGCGGCAGGCATCGCCAGCTGATGCTCAAAGCCGAGCTCAACCGATTGATAACTACAGGATAGGGTAAAAATAAACTTGCCCTCTTGGCTGGCCGTGACCCGACGCACCGAGAAGCTACCACCATCACGTATCACTTCTACCGCATACTCGATGGCCTTAGTCGCATCTGCTGGACGCACAAAATAACCATGCATGGAATGGGCTAACCGACCGACGGGTGTAGTATAACTGGCTGCCATCAAGGCCTGGCCCAAGACCTGCCCACCAAATACACGACCGCTGCGAAAAATATCGGTACTGCGCCCAAGAAAACGTCGCTCACCAATTTGCTCTAACGCCAACTGTGAGATAAGGCGATTTAAAATACTCATTGCTATTTCAATATCAAATGGTCAATTTCTTAGTCAAGACTCAAACCATGATACTTCTGCCCCAGAGCGATATTGGCTTGGAAAAATCCCTCTTTGGAACCACAGTCATAGCGCACACCCTCATAATCAAAGCCGAACACCTGACGACTTTGTAGCATGGAGGCAATGCCATCGGTTAATTGAATTTCATTGCCCGCACCCTTTTGCGTGTGTCGAAGATGCTCGAAAATCTCCGGTTCCAACACATAACGACCCACCACGGCCGAGGTCGATGGGGCCTGTTCAGGGGCAGGTTTTTCTACAATCTGCTCCACCCGTCTGACCCCATCAGCCACCGTTGCGCCAGCGATAATACCGTACTTTTTAGTGTCCGCTTGGGGTACGACCTGGGTCCCTAACACACTGCCACCATAAGCATGGGCTGCATCAATTAACTGCTGCGTCACAGGCACCTCGGCATCAATCAAATCATCCGCCAATAGCACCGCAAAAGGCTCATTACCCACCACCGGCTCAGCGCACAATACGGCGTGACCTAGACCCAAAGGTGCCGGCTGACGAATATAGATGCAATTCACATTAGTCGGGAGAATGCCACGCACAATCTGTAATAACTCATGCTTGCCCTTTTGCTCTAACTCATGCTCAAGCTCGGGCATAAAGTCAAAATGATCCTCAATCGAACGCTTATGACGACCGGTAATAAAGATTAAATCGGTAATACCTGACTTCACCGCCTCTTCAACTGCATATTGAATCAAGGGTTTATCCACCACCGGCAACATTTCTTTAGGCATTGCCTTAGTGGCTGGTAAAAAACGAGTGCCTAAACCGGCAACAGGAAATACAGCCTTACGAACAGGGTTCATTACTATCCTTATATATAATCGCTAATTTGAATTCAACGCTTCAATTGTAATATAAAATCAGATAACAATAAGTAAAGCGTTTTAGCATCATTTAAGCGAGTAGCAAAATTTTATGATACACCAGCTATTAAAAGAGCTTGAGCCCTTAGATCAACTGTCCGAATGGGCGCAGTTTAAGCAAGCCGTTTTAAGCGCCAATATCAACTGTGAGCAGACGGTGATTTTAGACGCCGCCGGACTTAAGGTTGATCTGAGCGCCCAGCGCCGCTCCACCGAATTAAGCCAAGCTGCCACTAAGTTATTAGAAGCAAGGAAATTTGAGCCGCTACGACAGGCCTTATTTGATGGTGAGCATCTTAACAGCACCGAGGATCGTGCGGCTTGGCATACAATGTTGCGCCAACCGCAGCCCCTGATGGAGGTTCAAAGTGAGCGTTTGCGCATGCTGGAATTGGTGCGACGTGTCGATAATGATCGACGTTGGCGCAATATTGTACATATAGGCATTGGCGGTAGTGACTGGGGCGTGCGCTTAGTCACACAGGCCTTTGGTTATGCCGGTTCTTGGCGCCACATACGCTTTGTTTCCAATATCGACGGTCACGCCATTGAGGGTGGTTTAGCCGGCTTGGATCCGCACGATACCTTAGTGGTGGTGGCAACCAAGTCTTTCCGTACCGCTGAAACCATGGAAAATGCTGCACGTGCACGTGAATGGTTTGAAGCCGCAGGTGTCAACCCGGGCAATAATATGATTGCCGTCACCGCCAACCCAGAAGCCGCTGCTGCCTGGGGCATTCCACGCCACCATATCTACCGTTTTTGGGATTGGGTCGGTGGTCGTTTTTCACTCTGGTCCACCATTGGCGTGGCAGCAGGCTTAACCGTAGGTTCCGGTGTTTTAGCTGGTTTACAAAGTGGCGCTCATGCCATGGATCGGCATTTTCTCACGGCGCCACCCGAGGAAAACGCCCCCATTCAATTAGCCCTAGCAGAATTAGCTAATCGTAGCGTATTGGGCTATGGCTCACGCAATCTGGCAATCTACGACTCTCGCCTGAGTTATTTAATCCCCTATTTACAGCAATTGGAAATGGAGTCGCTGGGCAAATCCGTCGACCACCAAGGACGACCTATTCATGTCGCTACTGGTCCGGTCGTGTGGGGCATGCCCGGCACCGATGCCCAACACACCTTCTTTCAATGGTTACATCAAAGTAGTGAGGGGGCACCGGTCGATTTTATTGTTTGTAAAACGGCCGACCACCAATGGCAGCAGCACCATCAGCAACTCTTAGCGCATTGCTTAGCCCAGCGCCAAGCTTTGTTACACGGCAAATCCACGGCTCAAGCTGAAGCTGAGAATCTGCAAAAAGGCATGGCACCCGAGCAGGCGCAATGGCTTGCGCATCACCGCAAACAGCCCGGTGGCAGAGCCTCCAATCTGATCGTGCTACCACAACTCACACCCTTCTCACTTGGCGCCCTACTGGCCATGTATGAGCATAAGGTGTTTGTTGAAGCCTTGATCTGGGGCCTCAATCCCTTTGACCAATGGGGTGTGGAACTCGGCAAGGTGCTCGCTGATGATATTTTTGAGCGATTAAGCAAGGACTCATCCCAGCCTCACAAGCCTCTTGAATTGGACCGCTCAACTCAATATTGGATTGAACAGTTTAAAGCCTAAGTCGCTAGCCAATAGTTTATGACAAGCGCAAGGCCTTTAAATATCTTATTTACTGAACATGCCCAAGGCTACGGCGGCCAAGAACGTTATATCCATCGCTTAATGCTGACACTACGTGAGCAAGGTCAGCAGGTGGAGGCCTTATGTATGCCTGGGGCTGAACTCGTGTCACGCCTACAAGATGATGGCTTTGAGGTGCATACAGCGGATATGCGTAAAGGCATCCGGAGTTGGCCTGCCATTTTTTCTATGCGTAGGCTGATGCGTGAACGTGGCTATGATGTTGTCAATACCAATAGTCGCCAAGACACCCTACGAGCAGGCTTAGCGGCACGCTTAGCCAGGGTACCGTTAGTTGTCAGAACACGGCATTTGGCCAAGCCGATAAACTCCTTGCTCGCCTACAGCATGATCCCACAACGACTGATTACCCCCAGTGAGTATGTGCGCCAAATGCTAATTCACAAAGGCGTGCCGCCTGAGCATATTCAAGTCATCGGACCGCCAGTGAATTTACCCACGCCTTTGCCCAGCGCTATTTTGCGTCAGGAATTAGCGCTTTCCGAGAGTGACGTCATTGTCGGTAGCGTAGCAGTGCTCCGCAAAGATAAACATATGGATGAACTCATCCAGGCCATGGCGCCGTTACTCAAGCAACAGGCCTCACTGCACCTAGTGATCGTTGGCGACGGCGCTCAACGCCCTTATTTGCAACAACAAGCGGCAGACTTGGGACTCAATGCACAGGTGCATTTCTTGGGCCGACGCAATGATGTGCCCGCCTTACTGAGTGATTTTGATATTTTTGCCTTAGCTTCACACACCGAAGCATCCGGCACCGTCTTTGCCGAAGCCGGGGCGGCTAGGCTACCGACGGTGGGCTATGCCGTCACAGGCATTCCCGAGATGATTAATCCCGGTGTCAGTGGCTTGCTAGTGCCCCTACAAGACATTGCGGCATTTACCGAGGCCTTAGCAACACTCATACACAATCCCGAACTAAGAGCACAAATGGGTGCAGCGGGTTATCAATTTGTGGTAGCAGATCAGCGCTTTACCATGGATAGGGTTGGACAACTTACACTAAACAGCTATCATAACTGGCTGAGGGAGCTTAACAAATGAAATTTTTAGAGACTTCAGTACCAGTATTGATGTATCACCATATCCGACCGGAGGCAGGGTTTATTGCCTGCACCCCTGAACATTTTGAGCAACAATTACAGTGGCTATCACATCAGGGCTACGAGAGTCTAAGCTTGGCAGAATTCGCCGCTCACTTGGCGGGCGAAACTCGTACAAAAGCGGTGGTGATCACCTTTGATGACGGTTACTTGGATAATTGGGTCTATGCCTTTCCCTTGCTGCAGAAGTATGGTTTTAAGGCGACCATTTTTCTCGTCAGCGGCTGGCTTCATCATGGCGAAATTCGAGCCAACACAGCTACCGCCAAAAGTCCTGCTGAACTGCCACCATACCCGGAACATGCACAATGCGAACAGCTAATTGAGCACGGTTGCAGTGATGAGGTGATTTTGCGGTGGTCTGAGGTAAAAGCCATGATAGATTCTGGCCTAGTTGAGTTTCACTGCCACACCCATAACCATACTCGCTGGGATCTAGACCCAAGCATTGATAAAAATACCATGTTTCGTCAGGAGCTAAGGGATTCTAAAGCAACCTTTATTCGTGAACTCGGCACCTGTAGTCAGCACTTCTGCTGGCCCCAAGGCTATTTTGACGAGGATTACTTGGCCATCGCACAAAGTGAAGGCTTTGCGTATTTTTACACCACCGATCCCTTCGGTCGCAATACTCAACACACCTCTAACACGCATATTTATCGCTTTCACGCACCAAATCGGAATGGTCATCGCCTAGGCAAAAGAATCCGTGCCTCGCACCATCCATTGATCGCACCAGCTTTCAACCGCTTTAAACGTTGGAAGAAATCGCTTTCACGCACGCACTAAGCATCACCACCAAAAATATCTCGGGTATAGACTTTATGCGCTACATCTGCCAGCTCCGGGCTCTGGCGGTTAGTCACAATGATATCCGATTGCTCTTTAAAGCTTTGCAAATCATGGATTAGCTGACAACCCAAAAACTCGGCTGCTTTTAACATCGGCTCATACACCACCAAACGCACGCCTTTGGCCAGCAAATGCTCCATCACGCCTTGCACTGAAGAGTCTCTAAAGTTATCCGAGCCCGCCTTCATCACCAGCCGATAAATGCCCACCGTTGCCACTTGACGTCGGCTGATATCCTCAGCGATAAAGGCTTTGCGCGTGCTATTCGAATCCACAATCGATTGAATCAAATTTTGCGGCACATCTTGGTAATTGGCTAATAATTGCTTCGTATCCTTTGGTAGACAATAGCCACCGTAGCCAAAGGAGGGGTTGTTGTAATGGGTGGCAATGCGCGGATCCAAACAAACCCCTTGAATAATTGCCTCAGTATTTAACTGCTTGGTGGCAGCATAGGTATCGAGCTCATTAAAAAAAGCGACTCGCATCGCTAAGTAAGTATTAGCAAATAGCTTAATCGCTTCGGCCTCGGTATTATCCGTCAATACGACGGGAATCGCTTCTTTGAGCGCTGCCTGCCGCAACAATTCAGCAAAACGCTCGGCACGCTCAGAACGCTCGCCCACCACAATACGCGATGGATATAAATTATCATGCAGCGCCTTGCCCTCTCTTAAAAACTCTGGCGAAAATAAAATATTCGATGCGCCTAATTGCGCTTTCAGATGCTCGGTAAAGCCAACCGGCACAGTGGATTTAATAATAATTGTAGCCTCGGGCTCATACTGCAATGCCTCGGCCGTCACTGCCTCCACAGAGGCGGTATTAAAGTAATTTGTCTCTGGATCATAGTTTGTCGGCGTAGCAATCAGCACATAATCTGCCCCGGGGTAGGCCTCTGCCGCTTGGGTGGTAGCCCGTAACTTAAGCGGATACTGCTTAAAATAAGCTTCAATATCCGCATCCACTAAGGGAGAAGTTCTGTGATTAATCAAATCGACCTTCACTGAGTCAATATCTAAAGCAATCACCTCATGCTGCTTAGCTAATAAGGTCGCTAGCGACAAACCCACATAACCCGTACCAACAACAACTATTTTCATTTAAGCTCTAAATTTTTATCAAAAAACAAAGCTAGTGTAACGATAGATGTTGACAGTATAGTGACAGTTCAAAATGTGTTATCAACGATGAAATGCAGCCAGCCTTGGTAAATGCTGATCTTTGTCCGATAAAATAGGTTCTTTGATGGGCCAAGGAATCGCTAAATCAGGGCAGTTCCAGCGTACACCGGCTTGATCCATCGGATCATAGTAATCCGTGCATTTATACAGCACCTGCGCAGATTCACTTAAGACACAAAAACCATGGGCATAGCCCGGTGGTACCCAAAGCTGCAGCTGATTCTCCGCACTTAATTCAACCGCAAGGTGTCGGCCAAAGGTAGGTGAGTTTGGGGCAATATCAACCACCACATCATAAATCCGCCCCCAGCCGACCATCACTAATTTACCCTGTGGTTTGTTTTTTTGAAAATGCAAGCCGCGCAATACCCCCTGTTTTGACTGGGACAGATTATCCTGCACAAAGTCCTGCTCAAGTTCAAGCAGCGATAGGTAGCGCTGGCGACTAAATGACTCCATTAAAAAGCCGCGCTCATCATAATGCACCTCGGGCTTAAGTAGTTTAACCCCCTTAAGCTCGGTATTTATCAGCTGCATCAAAATCCCTCACAAACCAAGCGACAGTGCTAGCTAAGCCCTCCTCAAAATCCTGCGTCGGTGCCCAGCCAGTGGCTGCCCGTAGCTTAGAGGAATCGACTGCATAACGACGATCATGCCCTGGGCGATCAGTCACATGCACAATCAAATCAGCATAAGATGCACCATCTGCGCGCGGTACCTGTTGATCCAGAATACGACAAATTGCCTGCACCAAATCCAAATTACGATGCTCATTATCCGCACCGATATTATAAACTTGCCCTACTTCTGCTTTACTTAATAATAAATACAGCGCCTTCACATGGTCGTCTACATATAGCCAATCGCGTATTTGTTGACCTGAACCGTAAATCGTCAATGGCTGTAACTTAAGCGCCGCTTGCACCATATGGGGAATCAACTTTTCAGCGAACTGAAAAGGGCCATAATTATTTGAACAACGGCTAATTATCGTTGGTAGACCATAGCTACGATGCCAAGCCTGCACCAAATGGTCAGATGCCGCCTTGCTGGCCGAGTAAGGCGAACTGGGACAAAGGGTAGATGATTCTGTAAACTTTAAGGCACTGGCCTTCGGCTCGCTATCCGGATGCGGTAAATCACCATACACCTCATCCGTACTCACATGTAGCAAACGGAATTGCTCACGCTTTGCTGTGGGCAGTGCCTGCCAATACTGCCGCACCGCCTCTAACAAGGCGTAGGTACCCAGATAATTACTTTGCATAAAGGCATCTGCGCCCACAATTGAGCGATCCACATGGGTTTCAGCGGCTAGATGCATCACCGCATCCGGCTTAAAGGCGTCAATAACTTCCTGTAACGCATCCCGCGCTGTAATATCCAGTTTTTTAAAATGGTAACGAGGATCTGCGTTAACACTCGCTAAGGCATAGGGATGCGCGGCATAGCTAAGCTTATCAACAACCAACACCTCATCTTGCTGTTGCTCGATAATAAAACGGACCAAGGCAGAACCGATAAAACCAGCCCCACCTGTAATTAAAATTTTCATCATCTTTGCTCTATGGGATTAATGTCACTAACTGCTGATCTTTGCTTGTTCAAAGCGCATCACTTTAAAATAAGCTGCAATCACCATCATATAGCATACATACACCATCAAACCGTTGTTATGCCTTAGAAAGGCCTGTGTTAGTCCAAAATCAAAATAACACAGTGACAAAAGAATCCCTGCCATGGCCACCGCCCGCGTCGGCAAATGTGCCGTTCGCTTAGCGCTAGCAAAGGTCCAGAGCGGTACTTGATATAAGAGAATCAATGCTATCAACCCGGTAATACCCTGCTTGGCTAAGCGATCAATAAACTCATTGTGGGCATGCGTAAAGAGATCGGCACGACCGCGTATTTGATTAGTTTCGCGTAATTGCTGCATCCCCTCTTGATAGCCTTCATCGCCCCAGCCGAAAAGGGGTTTTTCCTGCGCTAATTTTATGGCCCCACGCCACATTTCCAAACGATAACCAACGGAGGTCTGCACCGTACCGTCTTGGAACAAAGCGATCTCATGATAAGCCTCCGCAATACGCTGCTTGACCCCGATATGCGGGTTACTGAGTAAGAAAAATCCACCCAACACCACACAGAGCAACACCAATAGCTTGGCCCGCAATGAAAAAATCGCATAATAGGCCACAAAGATCACCACTAAAATTATGGGTAATCCAAGCCAACCGCCACGGCTTCCGGATAAAGCTGAGGTGATCACGCCGGCCACTGCGGCCAAGCTAAGTAACACCAACATCTTACGTCGATGCCTACTTAAGGAATGAGCCCAAGCCAAACCGGCTAAACACAACATCCCCATCAGCATGGCCAAATTACCGAATTGAATTGCATTGCTAAAGCCATCCGCCCGCAGCTCACCTAAAATCAGACGCTGATAGAGCGCCAACAGCAAGGCCCCTAAGACGCCAAACGCCAAACCCAACCACAAAGCATGGAGCGAGGGACGTGCCCTATAAATCAGAAAAAACACAGGGATCGCTAAAATAAAGCGCGACAACTTATCCACATCCCCATCAAAGCCATGGATTAGCCAACTAACAAGGCCCTGCACGCCAAACAATAGCACCGCGCCTAGAATCAACTTATCATAGCGGTCCAACGGCAAGGCTCGCCAATGAGTGAATAAGGTATAAAGACCGCCCACGAATAACAGCGTCGCACCATAGGAATAGCCACTAGGAATAATCAAGCACAAAAAGCCCAACAGAAAAACACTGAGCTCGGCATAAATTTTCAGCCGCGGACAGGGAAGCCTGGATTGATAAACGAGTAGCTCGGTCACAGAAGGTGGATGAAGCGCCATAAAGAAAACTTAAATTGAGACTGTAAAAACGATAGACTGTCAAGGAACTCAATTATAAGTCAAATGCAATTGAGGCAAGTTGTTATCGAGCAAACACTTGCTCAAGCACAACAAACTACTTAATCAACTGCTTTAAGACCGACGAGAAGCTAGGATGATCCGCACTAGCCATCAACTCAAAAGCCACCATTTCCGTACTCACAACAATCGCCCCCGCTTGTCTAAGGCGTGCCATTGCTAATTTGATATTGCTGCGCTTACGCGAAGAGACTGCGTCACGCACTAGGTAAACGGTTTTGCCTTTAGCAAGCAAATCCAAACACGTTTGTAATACGCACACATGAGACTCCATACCACAGACAATCACATGTGCTTTATCTTTTAATAAGGTGCGCTCAACCAAGCCATCACGCACGGCGGAGAAACTACGTTTTTGAAAAACCTGAGCGCCTGCGGCAGCCGCAGACACCGCCTGATTGGTGCCGCCAATTTTATCCACACAATGCTCACTAATCACAGTCGGCAGTTTTAAATACTCAGCTAACTTACAAAGCCACAACACCTTCGCATGCATCTGTTCAGCCTGATGAATATAGGGTAACAAGCTGTCCTGTACATCCACAATTAATAAGGCTGCTTTATCAAATTGAATTCGCATATCGACCTCCTAAACTTTCTAAACTACTAGACGACAGACTAATTTTAAGCATTAATTCCTTAATCAGCCCCTAGGGTATTCATCAGGCTAGCGTAATTGCTTACAATAGCAGCTGGTAACAATCTTAAGTGTAAGTAGCAGTGAAGCATTCTAGCAGCCAAGCCGATTTAAATGATATCCGTCACAATGACTGGGTAGAGCACTATCTACCAGCCTCATGGCGTCCCTATGCGCGTATTGCCCGCTTGGATCGCCCCGTAGGTACCTGGCTCACACTGTTGCCCTGTATTGCTGCACTGTTTCAGGCCGCAGGCGGTTTCCCGGACTTGTTTCGATTATTTATCTTTGCACTAGGTGCCTTATTGATGCGCAGTGTGGGCTGCACCATCAATGATATTTGGGATCGTGATTTTGATAAGCATGTGGAACGCACCCGTTTTCGTCCTTTAACTAGCGGCGCCATCACGCTCAAGCAAGCCGTCATTTTCTTATTCGCTCAATTTGCCGTGGCAGCCGCTTTGCTATTTTTTATTAATAGCTACAGTCGATGGATGGCCTTGGCACTGGTCCCTCTAGTCATTATCTATCCACTTTGTAAGCGCTTTACCCATTGGCCACAAGCCGTGCTAGGGGCCGCCTTTAACTGGGGCATGTTAATGGCCTGGTCCGACACCACCAATACCGTACCACTCGCCGCTTGGCTTATGTGGGCTGGGGCGGTGGCCTGGCAAATCGGCTATGACACAATGTATGCCTATACCGATATCAAAGATGACTTAAAACTGGGCTTAAAATCCACCGCAATTCGCTTTGGTGAGCAGGGTATTTATTGGCTAAGTAGCTTTTATCTCCTGACCATGGTCTGTTGGCTCTGGGCCGGCTACTCAATGGCCATGGGTTGGGGCTACTTTGTCATCATGGCAGTGATTGCTGCGCATTTTGTATGGCAATTAGTGATTTTTGATATCAATAAACCCGAGCGCAGCTTTTATTTATTTAGAGCCAATGTTGCCACTGGGGTGCTACTAATTGCGGCCGCATGGCTAGGCGCCATCACGGCTTAGTAGCGAGCTATTTAAGGCACTGTTAAGGGGTCGCTTGACCCCCTTTGCCTGCGTGGTCGTTTTCACTGCCTCAATCTGGGGTAGCATTGCTAACTCTCCACGCTCAAAGGCCTCGACTACGATTTGCTGTGCCAATTCCCACCGGCTCATCACCTGTTCGCCGGCAAAGTGCATCCGCTGGCCACGATAAGGCACCAAATTCTCACTTAAGCGCATTAAAAAACGCACTAAATCACTGGCCCTCGTCGGTGTACCCCACTCATCGTCCACTACCCTTAAGCGCAGACCGCTGTTAGCTGCGCTTAAGAGCTTGGTCTGAAAATTATGCCCAAACTCACTATAAAGCCACGCTGTTCTAACAATGATCGCTTGAGGGTGCTCCTGCATCACTGCCTTTTCAGCGGCTACTTTGCTGTGACCATAAACATTCAGTGGATTTACCTGATCAGTGACTTCATAAGGTGCCCCCTTAGTCCCATCAAACACATAATCAGTGGATAGCTGTATCAAATCCACGTCAGCAGCAGCACAGTGCGCAGCCAATAAGGCCGCCCCCTCCACATTCACTGCATAGGCTTTGTCCGGCTCCAGCTCCGCCCTCGCCACATCCGTATAAGCGGCCGCATTAATCACAAGCTTTGCTTGAGAATGCTGTAGCGCCGTTTGAATCGATGCCGCCGAGGTGATATCTAACTCCGCACGTGTTAACACCATCATCTCGATAGCGTGCCTTTGCACTGGTGTGCGCTGATAGGCGGCAAATGCCTGCCCTAACTGCCCGCCTCCACCTGTGATTAAAAGCTTAGTCATAAGCTTTATTAAACAGGAAGCGGCTTAAGCGAGTTTTATACGCTTCGTTAATATGCTTTTTAGCGGCTTCCGCTGCCGCCTCAGGATCTCGTGCTTCCAGTGCCTTTACAATCGCCTCATGCTCATTGCGCGCCTCATCTGGTCGCCCCCTTTCAGTTAAGGTGCTATGACCTAACAACAGCATGGAATTTTGTAAGGCTTGCAAGCTTTTTAATAAAAAGCGATTATGCCCACATTGGTATAACACCTGATGAAACATACGATTATTATTCGCTATCTCAATCGGATCCGTCATTGCCCTATCGGCTTCCATCAAACTTCTTAATAAGTTAATCTCTACATCACTTGCATGCTTGGCCGCTAAGGAAGCAGCCGTGCTCTCCAACACTGCACGCATTTCATACAACTCCCCTACCAAGGCCTGATCCAATTCAGTAATAATCATGCCACGATGTGGATCATTACTCACCAAGCCCTCGCTCACTAAACGATTCAAGGCCTCACGCACGGGTGTTCTGCTGATGCCAAGCTGTTCGGCTAATTCCGTCTCGCGTATCCTGGTACCAGGTTCCAAGCGACCTTGCTCCAAGCCCTGAATCACATATTGATAAGCTTGTTGCGCCGACGTGGTTCCGCGCTGCTTATTATCCTCCTCAAATGTCTCTATGGACGGCGTCTTTTTGAGCGCAGGCTTAGTCTTCGCTGCATTTTTTTGAACTGATTTGGCTGTTGTCATCGCTATTAAAAAAAACTGTCGTGATTCGCACTGTAAAAGCTTCTTTATTATATATAAAAACGACATTCAAAAACTAATGTATACAAATGAATACAAAATTCAGGTACAATCAATTTTTGATGGACACAGTTGCATACATTTGTATTTTTAATCGAGGAAATGGACTAAGCCGATATGAATCAACTTTATGATGTCATTGTCATTGGAGGGGGTAATGCCGCCTTATGCGCCGCTTTAAGCGCTAAAGAGCAAGGCGCTCAAAGAATTGCCTTAATCGAAAGTGCGCCTAAGGCCTGGCGCGGCGGTAACAGCAGCCACACGCGTAACCTACGTTGTATGCACAACGAACCGACCGATGTGTTGACGGACAGTTATACGGAAGACGAGTTTTTTGAAGATGTTTGGCGTGTTACGGGTGGACAAACCAATGAGGATATGGCACGTTTTGTGATTCGCTCAACCGTGGACGCCACGGCTTGGATGAAGAAAAACGGCGTACGTTTCCAACCCTCGCTTGGTGGCACCCTGCACTTAGGTCGTACCAATGCCTTCTTCCTCGGCGGTGGTAAAGCCTTGGTCAATGCCTATTTTAAAGCCGTAGAAAAAGAAAAAATCGACATTTTCTACGAAACCGAATGCATTCGTTTAAACTTTGAAGCCAACCGCTGTGATTCTATTACTGTCTTGCACGACGGGCAAGAAAAGCTGATGCGTGCCAAATCTTTTGTGATCGCTGCCGGCGGCTTTGAATCAAATCGTGAATGGCTTGAAGAGGCGTGGGGACCTGCTGCCAAAAACTTCCTGATTCGTGGAACCCGCTTTAATCAAGGGCGTATGCTAAAGGAGTTAATGCGCAATAACGCCATGATTATTGGCGATCCCACCCAAGGACATGCGGTTGCCATTGATGCTCGCTCACCGCTATATGATGGCGGTATCGTCACCCGGGTAGATTGTGTATCGCTAGGTATTGTGCTTAATAAAAACGGCGAACGTTTTTATGATGAAGGTGAAGATTTCTGGCCTAAACGCTATGCTATTTGGGGGCGCTTAGTTGCCAAACAACCGGATCAAGTGGCTTATTCAATTATTGATCAAAAATCAATTGGTCGTTTTATGCCCTCGGTGTTTAAATCCATTAAAGCAGATACCCTGGAGGGGCTGATTGACAAGCTCGGCTTACCTAAAGAGCAGTCATTAAAAACCATTCGTGAATTTAACGCCGCCGTTCAACCCGGTACCTTTAATCATAGTGTGCTTGATGACTGTCGCACCGAAGGCTTGGCGATCAATAAAACGCATTGGGCTACCACCATTGAGGATGGCCCCTTTTATGCTTATCCCCTAGCAACTGGCATTACCTTTACCTACATGGGTGTCAAAGTAGAAAAAGATGCACGCATCACGATGGCAGATGGCACCATGGCGGATAACGTCTTTGCTGCCGGTGAAATTATGGCCGGCAATATATTAACTCAAGGCTATGTCGCTGGTTTCGGGATGGCTATCGGTACAGTTTTCGGAAGAATTGCAGGTAAGGAGGCTGCTAAACATGCTAACGCTTGAAAAACTACTTGAGGAGTCCAAACACTCCATTGGCATTTGTAATTCCTGTCGCTATTGTGAAGGTTTCTGTGCCGTATTCCCGGCCATGGAAAAGCGCTTAGACTTCAGCAATGCGGATATGCATTACCTAGCAAACCTTTGCCATAACTGCAGTGAATGCTTCTATGCCTGTCAGTACGCGCCACCGCATGAGTTTCAGGTGAATATCCCTCAGCAACTCGCTCAACTTCGCTTAAGCACTTATACCGAATATGCTTGGCCTAAGGGTATCGGCAAATTATTTGCAAAAAACGGCTTAATTGCGAGTTTGCTATTTATGGTGCTGTTAATCGTTTTATTTTTTGCAGCATCTGGCCTAAGTACGTCAACTGTCATTAACGGTGATTTTTACTCGATTTTTCCACACAACTTCTTGGTCATCGTCTTTGGCACTGCTTTTGCGTGGATGCTAATAGCAATTTTGCTTGGCTTTAAAAACTACCTTGCCGATATTGAACCCGACACCAAGTCGCTATTTAAAGGTGTACATATCAAGCAAGCACTTGGTGATGCCCTAAGCATGAAGTATTTGCACGGCAACATCAAAACCGGCTGTACCTATCCGGATGACAACATCTCGCCATGGCGTCGTTACTTCCATCACTTTACCTTTTACGGTTTTATGCTCTGCTTTGCAGCGACGGTGAGTGGCACGATCATGCATTATTTATTCGGATTGGTTGCACCATATGCCTTTTTCAGTGTGCCAAAAATCCTAGGTACTGTGGGTGGGATTGCCTTAGCTATCGGTACGGCAGGTTTATTCGTACTTAAGACCAAAGCTGATAAAAATATCAAAGATATTCGTCAAATGGGAATGGACTATGCCTTTATTGCCTTATTATTTATCACGGCAGTCACTGGCTTGGCGTTGATGCTTTGGCGTGAAACAGCGGCCATGCCAAGTCTACTCATTATTCACCTAAGCGTTATTTTGACCCTATTTATCACAATGCCTTTCGGCAAGTTTGTTCATGCCTTTTATCGATTGGGGGCCTTATTAAAATACGCCAAAGAAAGTAATAACGATCCTCATTAATCAGTCTAAGCCTAAGGAGAGCGAAAGCTCTCCTTTTTGTTTGGCGTTCACAGCATACCCTTTCTGGTTAAATACTTAGTCACGACACGATAGCTTGGTCCCACCGTCAATAACACAAAGACTAAGCGACTAACTTGAAAACTCGTCACCAGCGGTGCACCTAACATCAACACCTTGGCAGTAATTGCCATCTCGGCTAAGCCACCGGGACTCATGGCCAGCACAGCGGTAGGAAAGTAAATACCAGACAGCTTAGCGACAAATACACAAAAAATAAACGCCAGCAGCAAGTAGATAATAGTCATTAAGCTAACCGCACCTAAAAACTGCGGCGCCTGTTTAAAAAAGCCCGGCCTATAGTTACTGCCTAAGGCCCAGCCTAACAGCATCTGCCCCATATGTTGAATTTCCGGCTGTAAATGCGTGAAGACAATATCATTTGCCGTCAGTAAAGCCGTCACTGAAATACCACCTAACATCATGGCATTGGGCGCATCTAGCCTGTCCAAAATAAAGCAAACAATCCCGGTTAATAGCAACAGCTTCAACAGTCCTACATAGCTATACTGAGCCAACTGCGCCGCCGTCGTGACATCGCCTTTAAGCCCTAAAAACTGATATGTAAAAGGGATTAAGATCACAATAATTAAAACGCGTAAGCTATGCGCTGAGGCAACGAGGGGAATATTGCTTGAACCATTTTTTTCGGCTAACACTACCATCTCACTAGCACCGCCGACGGTACTACCAAAATAGGCGGTAGCAAAGTCCACCCTCCCTAATTTGTACAGAATAAAGGCACCTATCCATGCAATAAACACTGCGAAAAGGCAGCCTGCAATGATATACACTGACAGACTTTTAATAATCTCAACGGTGGCTGGCGTAAAATGCAGTCCCAGCGCAATGCCTACAATCCACTGACCAATTTTTCTGAAGCCGACATGCGATTGAATCTTGGCGCCATTAATCTTAAAAAGCGCGGTAAAAATCAGCGAACCTAATAACCAGGGAATTGGCGTACCTACCGCGACCGCAATTAATGCGCCTGCAAGAGCAACTAAAAAACCAAAAAATATTTGTTTAGCCATAACACAAGCTGAATGGTTGAAATATTATTGACCGTAGAAAAACTGCGCACGACATCACCCTAAGTTGAGCGATCGTTAAAAGGCACTAGCGATTATATGCTAGCGCCTTTTTTCCTAAGTGCCTAGAACGAAGCGCTTAACAGCACCCGCCTAGTTGGCTGGAGCCTTTCTGCCCCCAATCCAACGACGTAGCAATGGCGGCACGGTGAGCACGGCGACTGCTAAAATCCACAACACAATTGTGATATTGCTTTGGAATAATATGCCTAGCTCGCCATTACTAATAGATAATGCGCGACGTAGGTTTTGCTCCATCAAATTACCCAGTACAACACCAAGTACCAAAGGAGCCAATGGCACATCAAGCTTACGGAAGAAATAACCGATAATGCCAATAATCACCACCAAATATAAATCAAAGGTGGTGCCGTTTAATGCCCAAACCCCGATAAAACTAATCGCCAAAATACCCGGTACTAATAGCCATGAAGGGATATTAAGCATTGCCGCAAACACACGAACTAAGGGAATATTCATCGCCAACAACATTAAGTTAGCAATAAAAAGAGAGGCAATTAGACCCCAAACAATCTGCGGCTGATAGTCAAAGAGCGCTGGACCCGGGCTAATGTTATACAGCGTTAACGCACCCATCATCACAGCGGTGGTACCCGAACCAGGCACACCCAGCGTCAACATTGGGATAAAGGAGCCTGTTGCTGCCGCATTATTTGCCGCCTCAGGTGCTGCCAAGCCACGTAAATCACCTTCACCAAACTGTGCCTTTGTATCACGACCCTCAACATATTTTTTCTCTGTTGAGTAAGCAACGGCTGAAGCTACACTGGCACCCGCCCCCGGTAATACACCGATGACAAAACCCATAACCCCACTACGCACAGAGGTCCACCAAGTTAACTTTAATTCGGCAAAGTTAAATAACTTGCGTTGACTCTTAGGCACACTAATCGACTGCCCTTTCAGAAGTTTTTCGAGCATTTGCAGCATTTCCGAAACTGCAAATAAGCCAATCACGACCACCACAAAATCAATACCATCAGATAGATTGGTGATATCAAAGGTATAACGATAAACACCCGAGTTAGCATCCACACCCACGGTAGAAATAGCTAAACCGGTGAGTGCCGCAATGATCCCTTTAACAGGTTGATCGCCCAATAAGCTGGTTAAAGCACAAAAAGCGAAAACCATTAAGACAAAATATTCAGCTGGGCCGAATGCAACCGCCCATTTAGCTAACGCCGGAGCCAAAAACAAGACCCCAATAATTGCCAGCGTCGAACCGATAAAAGATGCCCAGGCAGAAAGCGATAAGGCCACACTCGCCATCCCTTTGCGCGCCAAGGGGTAACCATCTAAGGTGGTCATCAAAGCAGCAGCCTCGCCCGGCACATTAATCAGAATTGACGAAATACGCCCACCATACTCCGCCCCCACATAAACGGCAGCCAATAAAATCAAAGCACTCTCAGGCGGTAACTGCATCGCAAAGGCGATAGGTACCAACATCGCCACTGCATTAATCGGACCTAAACCCGGCAATACACCAACAATCGTACCGATAAACGCACCAACTGCAGCAATTAATAGGTTAATGGCGGAAAAGGCAACCCCCATTCCCATACTTAAATGTTCTAACACGCTACTCATAACACACCTCTTAAGATGCCTTGCGGTAAGACCACATCTAAGCCCTTGTCAAATAACAAAAAGAAAAGAATGCCCATCAGTACACCACCGATAATTGCCTTTATCCAAGTAGCACCAAATAGCTTACCCACAAAAACGACCATCAACGACGTCGCTACAATAAAACCCAAGATTTGAAAAAAGAAAGCGTAGAGCACAATATAGGCTACCATCGCCATAATACGAAAATTGGCACGACGACTATTGGCTTCAGCTTCATTACCCCCTTTGACAGTGAGAATCAAGCCGCAGATTGCCATAATCACAGCAATCAATAAAGGAAAGGCTTTGGGTCCAATGGGCTCATATGAAAATGGCGGTTCCAAATCATAGCCAAAGACACCCAAAAACACGGCAAACAGAATCGCCGCAATGCCGAGGGTGCGATCAGTTAGTTTCATCTTAATTTCCCTCACAGCGAATGATGATTGAGATGACAACTGAGCCATAGCTCAAAGAATCACTATGGCTCTATGTCAAAGTCGCTGTAGTTAATAGATTGGAGGACTTATTAGAAGGACTACTTCATTAAGCCAAAACTTTCTGCTAATTCAGCGTATTCTTTAACACGCTGCTTAACATAGCTATCTAGCTCTTTACCAGCTACATCATGCGAGAATAAACCCTGTTGTTTCTGAATTTCCTTAAAGGTATCAGTTTTGTATAACTGGTTAAAGGCGTTGACCCACCAATCATATTGCTCATCGCTCACATCAGGTCCGACATAGAAACCGCGCACAATAGACCATACAATATCGTAACCTAGCTCTTTCGCTGTCGGCACATCTTCTAAAACACCTGGTAGACGATCTTCGCTAAATACAGCTATCACACGCATATCTGAGCCACCCTCAATGGCACCAATGGTTTCAGCAGCACCGGTCGATAAAACTTGCACGTGGTTACCCGTTAATGCAGTCGCCGCTTCGCCACCACCTTCAAAGGCAACAAAACGAATTTTCTTATAATCCACCTCAGCTGCTTTTGCTGTTAAAGCAACTACCATCCAGTCCTGACTACCTACAGAACCGCCGGCTCCAAAGACGACTTTACTCGGATCGGCTTTCAGCGCTTTAATAAGATCGTCAAGGTTTTTAAACGGCGAATCCTGACGCACCATTAAGGCACCATAGTCAGCGCCCACGCTGGCCAACCAACGCACATCATCTACCCCGTAGCGACCGAACTTACCTTGAGCTAGATTCAGTAAAGAACCCCCTGAAAAAGCAACGATCGCATTAGGATCATTGCGGCGCTGGGCAACGATATTGTTATACGCTACCGCACCGATACCACCCGGCATATAGACGGTACGCATCGGATTTTTTAACAGATCACTGTTCTGAAAGCTATTAACCGCAATGCGACAGGTTAAATCAAAACCGCCACCGGGCTGGGCCGGTGCAATGCACTCCGGACGATTCGGCTCTTGCGCCTGCACAACATTAGCTGCAAACAACAAGCCAGAAGCCAATAAAAGAGTGGATAACTTTTTAGCTAAACGCATAGCTGCTCCTTAAAAGAGTGTTTAATAATAAGACTTTGGTATGCTCTTACAATAACTTTCAAAAGCTTTCGATTAGCTTTCAAAATGGAAAATTATAGGGAAAACACTCAATTAACCCAGCGTTCCTTTTGAAAAGTAGCCACCTTTTAGTTATTTATCTAGTGTCTTATTAAAAATCAAATGCGCACACAAACCTGGTCCGTCTGTATTATTAAAAATTTCAAAACGCCCCTGATGCACTTCCATCACACTCTGCACAATTGACAGACCTAAACCAAAGCCGTCCTGCTTCTTGCCTTCCTGCCCCCGTCTAAATCGCTTACCTGCGCCAGCTAAATCATGCTCACTCATACAGGTCCATTATCATTTAGCTGTATCATGACTTCAGAGGCACTATCAATCACTGAGACTGTGATTGTTGAAGCTTTAGGACAATAACGAATTGCATTCGTGATCAAATTACTCAGTGCCTCACGTATTAACCAGTCTATACCTCTGATTTCAATTGGATACGGTGTAGATTCAAAACCATAATCCATTTTCTTTTTAATAGCCATCATCACATTATCGGACACTACCTGCTCAGTTAAATCGTTTAACTCAAGCACTGCATACTCTTCTGGATTGCCATATTCTCCAGCTGAGCTCTGTACCCTGGCCAAGCTTAGAAACTGATTGGTTAAATTTACAGTCTGTTGTAGGCGACTTTTAGCTGCCCCTAATACTTCCTGTAGCTCAGGGGAGTCAGTCAAACTTTCGGCATACTCTAATTGAGTATGTATTACGGACAAAGGTGTGCGCAACTGATGCGATGCATCATTAAGAAAAACTCTTTGTTGCTCAGCTTTTTTAGCATAACGCTCAATATGGCTATTAATAGCTGTTGTTAAAGGCCGCATTTCACGTGGTAAAAGATTTTCATCCAGAGGACGTAAATCATCTAAACGCCGATTCTCGATATTTTTTGATGCTGTTTTTAATAAAGAAGAAGTTAAAACAACGGCAAGATAAATAAAAACCACAAGCAATAATAAAATGATGACATTGCTTAAAATGGTTTCCCACATAAATTGCTGTATTCCCCGATTCCGATCTTCTTGTGTTTCTGCGACTTGAATCAATAACGATGAAACTGAGCGGTTTTCTAGAATTAAAGGCATTTCCACAAGCATACTAGCAACCCTGACAGGTTCATCTAAGTAGACTCCATAGTCAAAATATGGGATGTTAAACTCTAGCTTTTCCTGCGGTGTCGGCAAATCAACATAACCGATTTCAGTTAAACCATCACTGCTAATAACTCTAAAATAAACCTTACTACTTGTTGTTAGTTCTAGCAACTCCAACATATAAAAAGGCTGTTCCATGCTAATTCCACCACTCTCATAGTGCATATTTTTAGAAATAGCATAAAGAGCACCAGCTAAAGAACGGTCAAATGCTTTATTAACATGCTCGTCTATATTCGCAATTGAACTCCATACAGTAAACGCCATCACACACAATGAAGACGGCAATAATAGCCAAAGCAACAAGCTTTTAAAGCTACTCTCACTTAAGTATGTAAGAAGTGATTGACGCAAATTATTCATAGAACAGACGACTAGCTCTCTTCATCACCTAAGTTCCTAGTCACAGTCAACTTTTTGTAAGCAGTAACCAATACCACGTAAGGTAGTAATCTCAACAGAGGTTGAAATCAACTTTTTCCGTAAACGGTGAATAATGACCTCAATCGCCTCAAGACTAAGATCACTATCCGCATCGATGAGTCGGTCAAGAATAAACTGCTTAGAAATAGGTTCGCCACTTTTTAACATTAATGCTCTTAGAACAGCCAACTCACGAGGTGTTAACGCTAATGGCTCCCCATCAAGCGTAAATTGGTGGCTACTTAGATCCAATTTTAAATTACCTAAAGACAAACCCTGTTTTTCTAGTCCCCGACTACGCCTAACAAGCGCAAGAAGACGCGCCTTTAACTCCTCTATACTAAAGGGTTTAGCCAAAAAATCATCAGCACCTAACTCTAGCGTCTCCACTCGCTGAGTCAAAGTGTCACGCGCAGTAAGTATCAAAATAGGTGTATAAATCTCTTCCTCGCGAATCTTTTTAATTAAACTCACACCATCGATTCCAGGCAAGCCTAAATCTAAGATGATTACGTCAAAATCCTCAACACCTAGTCTTTTAAAAGCTACGGCGCCATCACTAGACCACTCTACTATCCAGTCACTCTTCTGTTGTAAGCCCTTAGTTAGCCAATGGGCTAAGTCATGCTCATCCTCAACCAGGAAGATCCTCATAAACCACCATCACATAGAAAAAATGCCGAAGCAAGTCATGAAGCTTGCTCCATCAAACTAAGGCAAACATCAGCTTGCTAATCGACAAATAAAGGTATATTTTAAGCCAAAACGATGTCACACTTAGACCATTATAAGTCCTTATACGGAGCTAACTATGCACAAAACAAAAATCGTCATGCCGGATGACTGGGAAAACTTCTTTACGTCAAATATAGACTGCTCTACTTTCGGAGATACCATTGATTTTAAGGTTTATCAACAAACCCTCATGGATGACAAGCTATATGCAGCGATCGCAGAAGCTGAAGTAATTATCCTCCTGCGCGAACGAACTGCGGTTAACCAACACTTTATCGATCACGCCCCTCATTTAAAACACATTATTTGTACCGGCAATCAAGTACGTAACTTGGACTCTGAAGCGGTAGAAAAGGCCGGCATAAGTATCTCGTTTGCCAAGGGAGGAGACTCAAAGTCTTCCACTTGTGAGCTTGCCTGGACTTTAATCTTAGCCTCCTTTAAGCAACTGGATAAACTTAGAATAGGTCAAGCTCAACCGCTATGGCGCCAATATGCTGACAAGCAGCCAGCATTCATTCCACCTACCCTGAGAGGTAAGCAATTAGGAATTATAGGTCTGGGAAGTATTGGCCAAAAAGTCGCTTCTGTAGCTAAAGCCTTTGGTATGAACGTGGTTTGTTGGAGTCCTAATATGACTCCTGAACGGGCTGCAGAGCATGGTGTAGAAGCAGTCAGCCTAGAAAGCCTACTAAGTAACTCTGACGTTATCAGCATCCATTTGGTTTTAAGCGAAACGACTCGTCATATATTAAATGCTCAACACTTATCTTTACTAAAAAGAAACGCTATTTTAGTTAATACATCAAGAGCTGAGCTCATCAATACAGAGGCATTATTAACAACACTAAAAGAAAACATGATTTTTTATGCCACTGATGTTTTCGAGATAGAGCCTTTGCCAAGCGACCACCCCTTTTATTCGCTTGACAATGTCTTGATGTCTGCACACTTCGGTTTTGTTGCTCAAGAGGTGTACCAATTGTTTGCAGAAAATACCACTAAAGAGCTAAAAGCTTATCTCTCTTAAAAACTGGCCTCACCCAGAGCGGCATCATAAATAGCCAGCGCCGTTTTAAGTTGCTCTTCACTCACCACCAAAGGCGGCGCCACATGGATACGATTATCAGTCAGCATCGGCAACATGCCCTTAGCGAGTAAGGCGCCTTTGATCTCATTCATTGCGGCTGCAGACGGTGTGCTTTTACTTTCACGATCAGTAACTAACTCAATCGCCCAGAATAAGCCGCGACCACGCACATCACCCACGATCTGATGCTTTTCGGCCAAGGCTTTTAAGCCGGGGCCCAACACCTCACGACCAAGACGATCGGCATGCTCAACTAAGTTTTCATCCTTCATAATTGCAATATTTTCAATAATCGAACCCATCGCCAAGGGGTGTCCCGAATAAGTCAAACCGCCTGGGAACATTTTATCGTCAAAATAATCACTAATCGCCTCAGAGATAATCACGCCACCCACGGGCACATAGCCTGAATTGACGCCCTTGGCGATAGTGATTAAATCAGGACGAACATCAGCATGCTGGTGAGCAAACCATCTACCGGTACGACCGAAACCAGACATCACCTCATCCATAATCAGCATAATACCGAATTCATCACAGAGCTGACGCACGCCCTCAAAATAGCCTTGAGGCGGCACAATCACGCCCACACTGCCCGGCAAACCCTCCAAAATAATGGCCGCAATATTGCTAGGATCCTCGGACTCAATCACTCGACGCAAATGCTGTAAGGCACGCTCACATTCCTGCTCCTCGCCGGTGGACCAAAAATCACTACGATATAGATGAGGACCAAAAAAATGCACAAAGCTATGCGCATATTCGTTTTTAAAGCGACGGCGCTCACCGGTGGCTTGAATCGCACCACTGGTATTGCCATGGTACGAACGGTATTGAGACAGAATTTTATCCTTGCCGGTAAAAACTCGCGCCATACGGAAGGCATTTTCTACCGCATCCGCACCGCCATTTGTAAAAAAGACCTTTTTAAAACCCTTGGGAGCGACGCTCAAAATGGCTTCGGCAGCACGCGCACGGCTGATATTGGCATGCGACGGTGCAATGGTTGCCAACTCTGCCGCCTGCGCCTGAATCGCTTTGATGAGACGCGGATGCTGATGACCGACGTTGGTGTTAATCAATTGGCTACTGAAATCCAAGTACTCATTACCCTCAAAATCCCAGACCTTAACCCCCAAGCCGGACTTAATCGCTAAGGGGTTTAAGGCACCCTGTACTGACCACGAATGAAACACCTGAGATAAATCGGCTTTTTTTACATCGTCATTCGTCAATGGTTGAGTCATCATCTGCTCCTTTAAACTTACGATTCTTTAAATCTGATGCTATATAGCATGTTACTTATAGTAGCCAATTAAACGCAAAAAGCTAACAAAAAACGACGTTCTAGGGTAAGCCCCAAAACGTCGTTATCCTTGCTATTTGTAGCATAAACTACTTAGCTTCTGCTTCCTCGGGCTTTTTACCAAAGTAGCGTGGCTTAAGCGCGTCTGGCTTTAAGAAATCCTTGTAACCGACGTTATCATGGTCACCCAAGACCTTGCCGTCGATTTCCTGACCATACAGCGTATGCTTGTGGAAAGTATCTTTGTACAATGCCAAAGTTTCAGCGATATCACCAGTATAGCGTGGATCCTGTGGGCGCTCCTGTGAGTCCACATAAGCAGCAATATCCCATGCATCCGTGTCCTCAATCAACGGGGCTGCACCTAAAGGCATATTGTATTTAATAAAGCCTGCTAAGGTGAACACGCGAGAAATACCGGCACCCCAGTTATACGAGCCATCACCCCATAACGGTGGGAATACGGCCTTGTCACCGGTAAATTGACCCTGACCGTCCTCGCCATGACAGACTGCACAGTTCTGTGCGTAAAGCTCCTTACCACGCACGCGATCAGGCTCTCTACCCTCAGGTAAGGCTGCTGGACGTGGGTAACCACGACCGTAAATCTTGGCATCAGGATACATGCCCACACCCTTGGCTAACCACTGATGGTAGGCGGTTAAAGCAACCATCTCATCACTACCGTAGGCAGGTGGCTTACCGTTCATTGAATAGCTAAAGCAGCCAGCCAAACGCTCTTCAAAGTTATTGACGTGATTGTTTTTGCCACGGAAATCAGGCAAGGTCACCACCGCAGGCCACACCGGACCAGCAAAGGGACGAGAACCCGCACCTACGTGACAGCTTGAACAGTTCATGTCGTTAAAAACGTTTTTACCGCGTAGCTGCTGCGTATTGGTAAAGAGATCATAACCGTAACGGATGGCCTCTTTGAGCTTAGGGTGCATCTCGGCCGCTTCCAAATCATCCATGGTAGGTGGGATATGCACTAACTCACCCTCTTTAGGCTCCGGGAAACCAGGCAATAGCTCTCTTAGCATCTGACGCTCTTCATCCGTCAAGTCTGATGCCATTTTTGTCAATTGAGCACTCGCAGGACCAGTCACTGCTAAGCCCAAACCCAAACTCAATGCTAATAATAATTTCTTCATCATGGCCCCCTATTTCTTTTCCTCTTTGGCTGCGGGTTGAGACGCCAAATAGGCTGCAACCGCATCAATATCTGCCTCAGTCAAACGCTTAGCAACGCGTGACATCAAGTGTAGAGGATCATTAGTACGGCTATCTTCCTTCCAGTCATTAATGACTTTTTTAACATACGCTGGATTTTGACCGTTAATATTAGGGAATGTATTGCCGATACCATAGGCATCGACACCATGACAGGCCACACAGGCCGGGATATAGCGATTCCAGTCACCGTGATAAACCAACTTCTCACCTAAGGCCAGGGTCTCCTCGCTCGCCTCAACCTTAAAGTCTTCGGCCTTAACCGCTGGCAAGGATGCATAGTAATGAGCAACATCATGCAACTGCTGCTCAGTTAATAAATCAGCAAAAGGCTTCATGCTGACATTAACCCGTGTGCCATTTTTATATGACTCGACTTGATGCTGTATATAGCCGGCATCTAAACCGGTAAGACGGGGTCTATACTCAACGCCCGGTATACTAGAGCCCGCACCGGACTCCATATGACAGGCTACGCAAAGCGCAGATACTTCCTTACCGCGGTCAAGCACGGCTTGGTCAACTTGGGCAGTCGCTACGGAACTAATAGCCAATGCCCCGGTCATAAGTAACGCTTTGGCCATCTTCCTTGACCTAAACATCATCTCAATTTCCTCCTCAAGAATAAATTGAATACCTATGATTTAAAAATGGGAATATGCCAAACGGATGTCGGGCACCGCGTCATTCTACATGAGGTTATTTTAAATTTACAAATATGAATTCATCTCGCTGAGTCTCACCTCATGCAAATCACCTTCCCTAAGCATATGAGAATTACAGCTTAGCCGATTGTTTTTGTCTTACACCTAGGCATTTACCCTAGTTTTTGGAGAACTTTCTTCAAAATTAGCTAGCGCCTTGATCAATAGCAAGCGTTCGCTTATACAATAGGCCTCAAAGTAGACCGTATTCACATAGTAAGGGGTAAAGCATGTCAACGCCTTTAGCAAAAGTCGCCGTGGGTTCTTTAGGCGGCACCATCAGCATGACACCGGCCGCGAGTAGTGATGGCATTGTGCCGACGCTCACTGCCGCCGATTTGATTCGCGCCATTCCTGGTGTGGCTGAGCTCGCCGAGGTACATGCCGAAGCATTGAATCAGGTCGCTAGTATTCATCTGGGCATTCAGGATTTATTGGCGGCCTTGGCTTGGGCCGAGCGCCAAGTGGCCGAGGGTGCCGTCGGCGTAATTCTGACGCAAGGCACTGACACCCTAGAAGAAAGTGCCTTTTTACTCGATCTACTGTGGTCGCACTCAGAACCGCTGATTTTAATGGGCGCTATGCGTGGTGCCGCCACGGTATCTGCTGACGGCCCGGCTAACCTGCTTAGCTCCATCCAAGTGGCGGTGAGTGCCAATAGTCGAGATCGTGGGGTGTTGGTGGTGATGAATGAACAAATTCACTACGCGCGTTGGGTACAAAAGCAGCATAGTTTAAGCACTGCAGCTTTTATTTCAGAGGTCGCACAAGCAGGCACCATTGTCGAAGGCAAAGCCTTGTATTTTGCGGCGCCCCCTAAGCGCATGCTCTTTGATAAACCTAGCTGCTCTTCAAAACGTGTTTTATTGTGGACCAATCACCTTGCCGAAGAAAGTGATTTCTTAACCCAGCAGGATAGCTTTGACCCACTCGGCGAGCGCTTTGATGGGATAGTTTTCGCCGGTGTTGGAGCCGGTCATGTCAGCCCAGTCATTGCGCGCTGGATTAGTAAGTGGGCTAATTTAAAAGCTATCTTAGTGTGTCGTGGCACTGGCGCCGGCTCCACCGCCTTTAGCACCTACGGTTACCCCGGTGGTGAGGTGGAGTTGCAACAGCACGGCGCTATCATGGCCGGCTTTTTAAGCCCTAAAAAGGCACGTCTGCTGCTTTGGGTTATTTTAGAAAATGACTTAGAACCCAAAAAAGCCGTTGCGGACTACCTCGACAGCATGACTTACTAATCGCTATCTGCCCGACTAAAAGGAGGAGTTGGGCTCTTTTAAAAAGGCCGACTCCTCCGCACTTGAAGTGCGCCCCAAGATTTCGTTACGATGCGGATAACGACTGAAACGCTCAATAATATCTCGGTGCATTAGCTCATATGCCAAGGTAGACTCGTCACCCAAAGCCTCAAACACAGGCATCGCTGCCTGGTGAATTAGGGCGGACTCCGAATGCATATAAGGCATCAGGACCCACTTTTGATAGGAGCTGTCTAAAGCGGCAAAAGCCGCAGCATCCGCCACCAGATGCTGCGCCAAAACCAACGCCATGCCGTCTTGTTTAAACGCGTCCGGCGTGCCGCGATAAATATTACGCGAGAACTGATCGAGGACAATAATTTCCGCCACCCGACCAAGAGCACTATCGCGCCAAGTATATAACTCGCCCCGGGCCGCCCGCTTCAACAGCTGTCCGAAGCGCTCTGTCAATTGACGGTCAAAATCGGCCGATACCTCAAACCAATAAGGTGCGGTAGCCTCATCTAACCAAAAATCCAGTACCGCTTGCGCTTCCGGGTGAATCGACATGGTAATTTCTCCACTGATTAAAATAATATTGATTATACAATCAGTCGACGATGTGCAATTGGCCTTGGTTGCCACACCACAATACCTAAGCCGCTACAGCCCCCTAAACCCTCAGTGAATTGGCTAATCATAACTGCTTATACTTACAAATGCCCAACTCAGAGGGTATTTTTGCCTGGGAACTCCGCTCACCTAAAACAAAGAAATTAATTAAATATACACCTTCCGGCAGACTAATCGTTAACAATCACTTTTTAGCAAAAAAGGCCTGTCTATCTCATGAGCCGGCCGGCGGCGAAATAGTGGAGATTTTAAAAAATCAAGTCGTGAGCTGTGACAGCTATCATTTATACTACCCTAATCGCCGTCAAAACTCACCGCTGTTTAAAGCTCTCATTGAGTGCTTAAGCGCTTAGCGCATGACTATGCTCAACGCTTAAAGCCAAGTTTTGCCCTAAATCGAACCTTTCTTCACTATAAAAACTGAGCTCCTGCTGTCCTGCCAAGGCCACACGATACTGATAGCGCTCACCCTTAAACACTCGCTCAATCACTGAACCCGGCAAATGCGCTTGGGCTTTGGCCGCCATCGACGACAACAACCTGATATGCTGTGGACGGATTAACAGTCGCTCGGTCGGCGCTTGCCCATCACCTGGTGATTTGACTAAGGCATCCGCTGCGTAAAGACTTTTATGATTGTAAAGATACAAAATGGATCCCTGACCGATAAAACGCGCCACCCACTCCGTTGCCGGTTGTTGATAAATGACTTCGGGCGTAGCAAACTGCACAATGCGACCTGCCTGCATCACGGCAATTTTATCGGCTAATGCCATGGCTTCCGCCTGATCGTGCGTCACGTAAATAAAGCTGGCAGCGGTACGCTGATGAAACTCGCGGAAATTACGCTCCATGGCATCTCTTAAATGCCGATCCAAATTTGCCAGCGGCTCATCCAATAACACCACTTTGGGCTCGGCTATCAGACAACGCGCCAAGGCCACACGTTGACGCTGACCACCACTTAATTGAGCCGGCATACGCTCGGCAAAAGCCTGCATATTCACCGCTGCAAGGGCGGCTTGAACGCGACGTTGATACTCCTCACGCGGAACTTTTTTTAAACGCAAAGCATAGCCGACATTATCCGCGACATTTTTATGTGGCCACAAAGCATAGGACTGAAAAACCATGCTCATTTCACGTTGTTCCGGCGGTCTGTGTATTTGCGGTGAAGACAGACATTCCCCGGCAAGCGTGATCGTGCCCTCATCCGGCGCTTCAAAACCGGCAATCATACGCAAGACAGTGGTTTTACCGCAACCGCTCGGCCCCAACAGTGCCACAAACTCGCCGGCCTCAATTTGTATACTCAAATCCTTAACCACCGCAGTGTTTGCGAAGGATTTACTGAGTCTATCTAACACTAAGGGCCCGGACACTAACTCTGCCACGGTATCACTCCTTTCGGTAAACGCTTAGCCATTAAATTTAAAGCCAGCATTAACATCAACACTAAAGCGACAACCACAACGGAAACGGCCGCTGCCGTAATCACTTCGCCACTTTCTTCCATATTAAAAATCAACACACCGATGGTTTCTCGTCGCGCACTCCACAATAAGGCCGAGACGGTCAGTTCATTAAAAGCTATCAGAAAAACCAAGATAAAACCGGCAAAGGCTGCCGGTGCTGATAAGGGCAACACAATATCCCGCAAACGCTGCCAAAAAGTGGCACCACACAATTGCGCCGCTTCCTCCATTGCCACATCAATTTGCAACATACTACTATGCACCGGCTTAAATCCCACACAAAGAAAACGTGATAAATAAGCAAAAAACAAAATCCACAAAGTACCGTATAAGGTGTAATTGATTAAAGGCAAAGGCTTTGCAAATAACAAGATACAGGCAATCGCCAGCACCACGCCGGGAAAGGCATAGGGCATATCCATCAAAGCATTGGCAAAGCGGGTTAAGCGATTTTCCTGACGTACAAAGTAGTAACTAATCAAAATCGCCATCACGGCAATCACTAAAGCCGCTCCCACCGACAGCACAAAGCTGTTTTTAAAGGCGCGCCAAGTCACACTTTGTGACATAAAAATCTGCTCATAACTTTTAAAGGTATAATTGTCGAAAGTTAAAGGCACCCCCATCACCGGCACTAAAGAACTGCTGAGCAAAGCCAATAAAGGCACCACCAAAATCAGCAATAAGGTGATAAATAACAAGAGCTCGCTTAATCCACGCGCCGCACCTAATTTAAAGACAAAGGGACGAGCGCTTAAATTGCTAATCAATATTTTAGACTGAAAATGATGCTGCACCCATACCACGACACCCGCTAATAAAGCGACCAAAAGCGACAAATTGGCAACCTCATTAATCATGCCTTGACCGAAGTCGGACATTTTTTGATAAATTAAAGTGGGCAACACATAGTAGGACACAGGTATGCCCAGCATCGCCGGAATACCGAAATTACCCAAACCCGACATAAAGCTCATGGCTGCCGCCGCCCAAATGGCATTTTTACAAAGTGGCAAGACCATATCAAACACCAGATCGCGCTGACCGGCACCGCTCAAACGCGCCGCTTCCATTAAATCTGCGGGTAAAGCCGCTAAATTCACACGCAAAATTAAAAAAACCAAAGGCGCATGCTGAATCCCCATCAAAAGCACAATTCCCCACAACGAATACAGCGGCTGAGGACTACCGAGCGCAGGCGCCATGCCGATAGACTTTAATAACACGCTATTTGGCCCCATCAATTGCAACCAACTGAGTGCCATGACTTGTGGAGGCAGCATCATGGGTAGCATAAATAAGAAAATCCACCATGCTTTGCCGCGAATATCGGTCAAACTGATTAAAAAAGCGACTGTCAGACCTAAAAACAGCGACACCAACATCGCCAGAAAGGAGCTCAACAGACTATTCCAAAAAGCCCGCCACGTGTTGCTTTGGCTAAAAACCTTAATAAAAGACGAGTTTTCACCGGCGCTAAGATCCATTAGGGCTTGGAATAATAAACGCAAGGTAGGAAAGACGCTGAGGACTGCAATCAGCAACAACAATACAAGGACGAGGCGATGCGGCAGTTTCCCTTGTTGATAAGCTGAACGACGACTAAAACTGAACATTCATCGCGCTTTAAGACAATCAAATTCAAAACGCCCAATCATCACAATAATGAGGATTGGGCTTAAAAAGATAAATAACGTTACTCAAAAATTTTCGCAAATTGCGCTTTATCGGCATCTGCATTTTTCAGTGCTTGAGCGGCATCAAAAGGCAACAGCTTGATATCATCGCGTGCCGGGAAACCCTCCGGTGAGCTCATACCGTTACGAGCAGGTAAATAGCCCTGTTGTAAAACCAGCTTCTGTCCCTCTTCAGACAGCACGAAATCAACAAACTTGCGGGCTAAATCAGGCTGCTTCGCATCCTTAAGAATAGCCACCGGCTCAGTCACCATACTGACGCCCTCTTCCGGAAATACGAACTCAATCGGCGCACCTTTAAGCTTTTCACGAATCGCCATATAGTCAACTAAAACACCGTAAGGCTTAACACCCGTGGTAATCGCCGTCATCACACTGCCATTACCCTGCTGTGCAGCCATGCCGTTATTCTTTAAACCTTCATAGTAAGACCAACCGAAGTCTTTATTAGTCGTTAAGGTCGATAAATGAATTAAGGCGGCACCGGAGTATAGCGGGCTCGGCATCGCCGCTAAGTTTTTATACTCAGGCTTTAAAAGGTCATTCCAAGATTTAGGCTTTTGCTCCGCATCACGGTGATAAGCAATACCGGTCGTAATTAACTTCGTACCGTAATAATAGCCTTCCGCATCAAATAAAGAGCTGTCGTAATGGCTTTTTTCTGCTGCATCATAGGCCTGTAACAAGCCCTCGGACTTAAGCTGTTCCAGGGTAACGCTATCGGCAATTAATAACACATCCGGATTAACCACACCGGCAGCCAATTCGGAACGGAATTTCGTCATCAGCTTCGTGGTACCGTCACGCACCCACTCCACCTTAACGCCCGGATTGGCTTTTTCAAAAGCCTCAACGGTCATCTGCGCATCAGCGGCGGGTTGTGAAGTGTATAAAACAAGATTCTGCGCTTGGGCAGCAGAAGCAAAAGAGAGGGCAGAAAGTGCAAGGGCACTGAATAAAGCTTTTTTAAACATAGCAGTCCAAAAGGTAATAGGAATCCCTTAATTCTAAAAAAGACGTGTGACACCCTTGTGACAAGGCGGAAACCGCTGGACGCTACAGGGCAATACCGGCGATTCCGCACTTACGATTAAGTTAAGCATTAAAAGGGCAAATCACCGTCTAAATCATCAAATGAATCAGGGCCTCTTGACGGTTGCTCACCTGTAGGCTGCGGTTGTGACGGTTGCTGAGGCGGGTTCTGTCTGCGGCCACCGGGAGGCATACTGCGGGTATTATCAACAAAACCGCCGTCTCCGCCGCCGCGACTGCTGCTTGTATTTGCACCGTCCCACGGATGGTCCGGGCCTTGTCCGGTTCTACCCGTACCGCCAAAACCCTCATCACGACTACCCAACATCTGCATACGCTCACCGATCACATCGGTAGAATAGCGCTCAATCCCATCACGATCCGTGTACTTACGGGTTTGCAGGCGCCCCTCAACATAAATCTGACTGCCTTTACGTAAATACTCCCCGCACACCTCGGCCTGACGTCCGAAGAACACCACACGATGCCATTCAGTACTCTCGTTTTTATTGCCGTCACGATCGTAAGCGACGTGATTAGTGGCAATGCTCAAATTACACACCTGAACACCACTGGGCGTCGCACGTACCTCCGGGTCCGCACCCAAGCGTCCGACTAAAATCACTTTATTCACTGACATGCTCTTAAATCCTTTAAAAATCCGTTAATTTGGAGTATATAAGCTTAAAAAGCCCTACCCGCTCAAGTTTTATCACTATGATGATTAGCCTATTGTACAAAATTGATTTGTACTCGACGAGTCGCTAAGTAAGAAATGGCACATAAGATCATCGCCATAATAAACACACTGATACTACCCAGCTTAGCTGCGACCAGCCCGCCTAACAAGCCGCCACTTGCCACACCCAAGGCCTGGGTCATATTAAAGACCCCTAAGGCTAAGCCCTTATGCTCCGGTGGACAGGTACGTGAAACCGCCGAAGGTAATAAAGCCTCTAAAATATTAAATGGAATAAAGTACAGCAACAAGGCCAAAACCAAAATTGCAAAGCTATACATACCGGAAATCATAATGCCCATCGCAACAATAATGACTAGCAGGGTCAAACCGATAGCCTCACGATGAGCGCGCCTTTTTTCGACCAAAATCACTGCAGGCACCATAAAAAACAAAGCCACCACGATCACCGGTAAATAAACACGCCATAACTGACCGATACTTAAATCACCCAACCGAATCAATGCCGGCGGCAGCACCACAAAAATAGCCATTAACACAAAGTGCAGACTAAACACCGAGAGATTTAACAACCATAAACTTTTGGAAGACAACACATCCACCATGCTCAAGGAACGATTAATTGCCTGCTGCTCTTGAGGTACGACGGGCACCACCCACACCGCCAATAATAAGCATAAAAAACCTAAAGCACTGATCGTCCAAAAGAGCCCGGAAAGATTAATCCACTCCACCAAAAGCGGCGACACCGCCATTGAAACAGCAAAGCTTAAACCGATGGAAGCGCCCACCATCGCCATTGCACGTGAGCGCACTTCAGGACGTGTGGCATCGGCAATCCAAGCCGTAATCGCCGCCGATACCGCACCGAAACCCTGAATGCCCCGACCAATCGCGACCCAAGTCACGCTCGGAGCAAAGGCGCAAACAATGCCGCCAATCACAAAAAGCAGCATCCCGAAAATCACCACCGCACGACGACCGAAACTATCCGACAATAAGCCCATAGGAATCTGCATAATGGACTGAGTCAAGCCATAAGCACCGATAGCAATACCAATCATCAAGGGATTATCACCATCAATCAGGATTTTAGCCGCATCCGCAAAAACCGGAGTCAGAAGAAAAAGACCCAACATGCGAACCGCAAACAGCAAGGCCAGACTGCTACTTGTTTTACGCTCTAAGGGGGTGAGTTTAAGCTTTGTGGTTTTACTCATTAAAACTCTTTAGAAAAAGCCAAGCCCTAAAGGCCGGTGACTAAGAATAAGAAGGTGAAACTAAAAATTAATAGATTATTATATCACTGCGCTTGTCGTTTGAAGCCCGAGCAATTGATTACTTAGGCGCATGGTATTCATCAGGCATAAGGGCACTGTCTGGGTTATAGTAGAAAGTTTATAGGACGCCTTTCAAAAAAACATGAGTCATCAATTCTCCGCAGACGATCAGCAATTTCCGGATAAATCCAACACGGCCATTCGGATCCGTGGTGCACGCACGCACAATTTAAAGAATATCGATTTGGATTTACCTCGCAATAAGTTGGTGATTTTGACCGGTCTCTCAGGCTCCGGCAAATCCTCATTAGCCTTTGATACGCTATATGCTGAGGGGCAAAGACGCTATGTAGAAAGCCTATCCACCTATGCTCGCCAATTCCTTGAGTTGATGGATAAGCCGGATGTCGATTTAATTGAGGGACTGTCACCGGCCATTGCTATTGAGCAAAAGTCCGTTAGTCATAACCCGCGTTCAACCGTGGGTACAATCACCGAAATCAGTGATTATTTACGACTATTGTTTGCACGCGTCGGTACGCCCTATTGCCCGATTCACAAGGTGCCGCTACAGGCTTACTCCGTCTCCCAAATTGTTGATTTTGTACTGCAATTACCGGCGGAGTCGCGTCTGATGATTTTGGCGCCGGTCGTGGTTGGGCCTGAGCAAAACTTAATTAATCTATTACACAGTCTGCAAGCGCAAGGCTTTATCCGTGTGCGCCTTGGCGATGAATTATATGAATTGGACAATTTACCGGGGGATTTGCCCACGGACTTTGCCCAAGTCGACTTAGTGATTGACCGCTTAAGAGTGCGTGAAGAGCAAAAGCAACGGCTTGCCGACAGTATTGAGACGGCGCTTGAAGTGGCTAATGAGCGGGTACTGATTGTGGATATGGATCAGGGGCAATCACATGCCTTTTCCAGACGTTATGCCTGCCCTCATTGTGATTATCAAATGCCGCGACCGGAACCTAAGATGTTCAGCTTTAATAGCCACGAGGGCGCTTGTCCAAGCTGTGACGGTTTAGGTTTTATCGAGGTTTTTGATCCGGCTAAAGTGATTATCAGCGAGGATCTAAGCTTATTAAACGGTGCGATTAAGGGCTGGGATCGACGCAATCTCTTTAGTATGGCGCTTTTAAACACCTTAGCCACACACTATGATTTTGATTTGGAAAAGCCTTGGCATGAGCTGCCTCGAGCAATTCAGGACATGATTCTGTATGGCTCCGGTAGTACCGAGATTGATTTTGTTTATTTAAATGACAAAGGCAAAAGCACCGTAAAACGCCATACTTTTGAGGGTGTGCTACCAAATTTAGAGCGACGCTGGGCAGAGACGGAATCAACGGCCGTGCGCGAGGAATTAGGTCTTTTACGCACCACCATTCCCTGCACCGCCTGCCATGGTACACGTTTACGGGAGGAAGCACGTTTTGTACGTATCGGGGACAGTATCGAAGCGGCTGTCTCAGTTGCGCCTGTGGCTGATGCACTCGCGCCAAAAGCGCTGACTGCCAAGACCGACACTGCGAGCGAGCAGCCTTTACCCGGTTATAACATCAGTGAGCTCAGTCACTTATCCTTAGAAGCGGCACAACAATGGTTCGAGCAACTCAATCTTAACGGCGCTAACAGCGATATTGCCCGACCCATAGTGCAAGCCATTAAATCGCGTTTAAGCTTTTTGAATAATGTCGGCTTGAATTATTTATCCTTAGACCGTAAAACCAACACCATTTCCGGCGGTGAAGCGCAGCGTATTCGTCTCGCCAGTCAAATCGGCTCAGGTCTGAGTGGCGTTTTGTACGTATTAGATGAACCCTCTATCGGGCTCCACCAACGCGACAACGATCGCTTAATCGATACCCTGATTCATCTGCGCAATCTAGGCAATACAGTGATTGTGGTGGAGCATGATGAAGATATGATCCGCGCTGCCGACTGGGTAGTGGACTTGGGACCGGGTGCCGGTGAGCATGGCGGTAAGGTCATGGCCAGCGAAACTCCTCAGCAACTGCAAAAAGATCCCAATTCACTCACCGGTCAATACCTAAGCGGCGCAAAAAAAATCCTGGTGCCTAAACGCAGACCGATTAATCCGCTGGGCCCCTTGCCTTGGCTACACCTGATTGGCGCAAGCGGCAATAACTTGAAAAACGTGGATTTACATATTCCTTTACAACGTTTAGTCTGCGTCACCGGTGTTTCCGGTTCAGGCAAATCCACGTTGGTCAATGACACCTTAGCGGCGGTCTTAGCACATAAGTTAAATCGCGCACAAAATGAAGCGGCACCGTATCAATCCATTAGCGGATTGGAGTATTTGGATAAAATCATCACCGTGGATCAAAGCCCTATCGGGCGCACACCACGCAGTAATCCGGCGACCTATACCGGACTATTTACACCGATACGAGAGCTATTTGCGGGCACACCCGAAGCACGCAGCCGCGGTTATGACCCGGGCCGTTTCTCCTTTAATGTCAAGGGTGGGCGTTGTGAACATTGCCAAGGCGATGGTGTTATCAAAGTGGAAATGCATTTTCTGCCCGATGTATATGTACCCTGCGATGTTTGTCATGGTAAGCGTTATAACCGCGAAACCTTGGAAATCCACTATCGCGGTCTTAATATTTCCGAAGTTTTAGCGCTGACGGTAGAGCAGGCGTTAGCGTACTTCTCTGCGGTTCCTGCGATACAGCGTCGTTTACAAACACTCTACGACGTAGGTTTAGGCTATGTGCGCTTGGGGCAAAGTGCCACCACCCTATCCGGTGGCGAAGCGCAACGCATTAAACTGTCCTTGGAGCTTTCTAAACGCAGCACCGGTAACACCCTCTATGTCTTGGATGAGCCGACTACAGGTTTACATTTTGCCGATATCGAGTTGCTCTTGGAAGTCCTCAATCGACTTGTTGATGCGGGTAACTCTATGGTGATTATTGAGCATAATCTGGATCTGATCAAAACGGCCGACTGGATCATTGACTTGGGACCTGAAGGGGGTCATGGGGGCGGTCGTATTGTGGCGGAAGGCTCGCCCGAAGAAATTGTTAAAAATCCGGCAAGTGCCACCGGTAAGTATTTGGCACCCTATTTGAAGAAGTAACGGGTGCGGCGTAAAAGAAGCTTGTCAAGCGCTCTGCCCAGCCTGCGTCGGCCCGCACACTTAAATCTGGTAAATCCGTCTATGCTCTTTTATCGCATAACGATCAGTCATGCCCGCTATGTAATCAGCAATCCCCCGTGCTTGGCGATTAAAATCCTTAAAGCGATGATCGGGCGGCAATAAGCGAGGCTCATTCAAAAAGGCTTCAAAAAGCTCATGAATCACTCGGCGCGACTTAATCGCCATCCGCATCACTTTATAGTGTCGATACAGGTTATCCAGCAAAAACTTCTTCAACTCATCCTGTAGAGCACGCATCTCCGGCGAAAAAGCCACTAACACAGGTGCTTTTGCCACATCCTCAGGCGTTTTAACCCCATACTTAGCAATCTGAAGCAAAGTATGGTCTGTCACATCCCTAATTAAGGTATTAATCATGCGACGAATCGTCTCTGAAATCAGACGCTTACCACTTAGATTCGGATACAGCTGCTTGACTTGCTCATAATGCTGAGCAAAAATTTCCACCTTACTGAGTTGCTCCAGGGTAATTAAGCCGGAGCGCAAACCATCATCGATATCATGATTGTTATAGGCAATTTCATCGGCCAGATTCGCCAGCTGTGCTTCCAGCGAAGGCTGGCTGCCCTCAATAAAGCGCTGCCCTACCTCGCCAAGCTCACGCGCATTTTTTAAGGAGCAATGCTTTAAAATACCGCTCCGCGTTTCAAAGCTGAGGTTTAAGCCGTTAAAATCAGCGTAGCGCTCTTCTAGCTCGTCCACCATGCGCAAACTTTGTAAATTATGCTCAAAACCACCCACCTCCTCAGGTAAATGGCCACGCATATACTCATTTAAGGCATCCTGACCGGCATGACCAAAGGGTGTATGCCCTAAATCATGCGCTAAACAAATGGCCTCAACCAAATCCTCATTAATCAATAAGTTTCTAGCCAAGGCACGCCCTATCTGGGCCACTTCTAAACTATGGGTTAGCCGGGTGCGGAATAAATCACCCTCATGATTAACAAAAACCTGGGTTTTATACTCAAGGCGTCTAAATGAATTACAATGAATAATGCGATCCCGATCGCGCTGAAAAGGGCTGCGCTTAGGATCGGCTTCCTCAGCATAACGACGCCCGCGTGATGCCTCAGGGTGTACCGCATAGGAAGCCAGATTAGCAATGCAGATCATGCCATCACTCATCGGTAGCAGGCCTTACACCATCAACACCGTAAATACCGCCGGTGCGGCCGGTACCGGCACCTGCATCCCGAGCGATTTGGGCTTGGCGTGCCACTTCAGCAGCCGCTTCCGAACTGTCCACCACGGTGCTGAACGGTGCTGCCGGTTCCAGTGTCGTCGTCACCGCAGTCTCTTTAAGCGGCCTACCGGAAGGCTCGCTCACCGGCTCAGCAGCAGACTCTGAACGTACTTCCTTAGCCTTAACCTCGGCTGAGGTTGTTTTGCTCAGCACTAAACCCACCAACTCCTGGGGCGCACCCTGCACCTTAGCTTGACCGATTTTTTCCAATAAAACGAACTTAATTTTGCCGCCACTTGCCTTTTTATCGAGCTTCATGGTGTCAAACCAAGTATCCTTGCCACCTAAGGCAGGCGCTACCGTAGGACAACCGATCTGTGCTACCAAACGGCGTACACGCTCTACATCCTCTTGGGGGAAATTGCATACTAGCGCCGACAGCTCTGCTGCCTGCACCATGCCACAACCGACCGCCTCACCGTGCAACCACTCACCATAACCTAAGCCATTTTCAATCACATGCGCAAAGGTATGGCCAAAATTCAGAATCATGCGACGATTCGACTCCTTTTCGTCCTCTTCGACCACTTGTGCCTTTAATTCACACGCACGGTGAATAGCATAATTAATCGCTTGTGGCTCCAACGCCTTCAGCTCCTCCACAAACTCCTCGCACCAATCAAAAAACTCACGATCCATGATCAGACCGTACTTAATGACCTCAGCAAGACCTGCGGCAATCTCACGCTGCGGCAAGCTTTTTAAGACATTAATATCAATATCAACAGCAATGGGCTGATAAAACGCGCCCAGCAAGTTTTTACCTAAGGGATGGTTGACTGCGGTTTTACCGCCCACGGAGGAGTCCACCTGAGCCAATAAAGTAGTCGGCACCTGTACAAAACGAATACCACGCATAAACGTCGCTGCGGCAAAGCCACCCAAATCACCAACGACCCCGCCACCCAAAGCCACAAGCACCGATTTGCGATCCAGTTTATGCTCTAGCATAAAGGTAAAGACCTCATTTAAGGTATCGAGATTTTTATACTGCTCACCATCAGGGATATCAAAGCAATAAATCTCCTTACCGCTAGCCTTTAACGCCTTTAAGGCCGTGTCTCCATAAAGCTGACGTACGGTCGGATTACTCAACAACAAGATGGCACTGGTATCCGGCGGTATGGAGGTAGCAAGCTGCTGCATCAGATTTGGCGCAATCTCAATCGGATAGGAGCCGCCGGGTACATTTACTCTCACAATACTCATTTTGAATCTCTTTCAGCTAATAAGTTAATCATTTGATCGACTACCGTATTGAGTGAATCCGCCGCCGAATCAACAATATGATCGGCCATTGACTCATAAATATCGGCACGTGCAGCCAATAACTCAGCTAAACGGGCTTTAGGGTCAGGGGTGGCTAATAAAGGCCTATTTTTATCCTTGGCCACGCGACGATAAAGCTCATCCACATCCACCCGCAGATAAAAAACCTCACCGTAGCGCTGCATTAACTGTCGATTAGCCTCAGCTAAGACCGCACCACCACCGGTGGCTAAGACAATTTCGTCCTCTAACAACACGTCCTGCAATACCTCTGACTCACGCTTACGGAACCCTTCCTCACCTTCGATGTCGAAGATAGTCGGGATGTCGACACCGCAACGCTCAACAATGGCATGATCCAAATCGACAAACTTGCGTCCGATTTTTTTGGCCAAGGCACGGCCGATTGTTGTTTTACCGGCACCCATCATCCCGATCAGGATGATGAGGCTTTTTGTGGGCAAATCCTTAGGTGCTACCGTGTCAGTCATCGTCTTGTAAAACGTTATCGTAATTTTTAATTAGTTAAAATGGTGGTTTAGCCAAATTTTACACATTTCCCGCTGTCTTTGTTGTGATTTTAAAGCTAAACTAGGGGCTACGTTTAAAATAGCCGTATTGTATCCGGGTTTATCCCTTCGCTTCTTAAAGCGTATTTTACCTATGAGTCAAAAAAAGCAATCACCTAAAGTTTCAGGTTTCGGTGCCTTTATTGGTCGCTTTATTATTAAAGTATTGTTCCTCGGCGCAGGCTTAGCAGTGTGCGGGCTAATTTTCGGCACCCTCGTCGTCAGCTCCGTGTGGCCCAACTTACCTAACCTGACCGCCATGACGGACTACCGTCCACGCATTCCCTTGCGTATTTATTCCGCAGACAAAATCCTCCTTGCCGAGTATGGTGAGGAGCGGCGTAATGTCCTGCGTATCGACGAGTTCCCTGAAAAGATGAAATTAGCCATTTTAGCGGCTGAGGATGATAACTTTTACGAGCATTCCGGTGTGGATTGGCGTGGCGTGATTCGTGCTGTGTTAGCCAACCTCTCCTCCGGCGGCCGCGCTCAAGGTGCCAGTACCATCACCATGCAGGTGGCGCGTAACTTCTACTTAAGCACTGAAAAGTCCTACTTGCGTAAGTTTTATGAATTGCTATTAACTTACAAAATTGAAGAAAATCTGACCAAGGATCAGATCCTTGAACTCTATATGAACCAGATTTATTTGGGTCATCGTTCCTACGGTTTCTCAGTGGCGGCGCGTACCTACTTTGCCAAGCCTTTATCCGAGGTCAGCTTAGCCGAAGCGGCAGTGTTAGCCGGTATTCCCAAGGCCCCATCAAACAACAACCCGCTCACCAATCTACAAGGTGCGCTTGATCGTCAGCACTATGTGTTAAATCGTATGTTGCGTTTAGGCTATATCACTCAAGCGGAGTTTGATGAGGCGCGCGCCGAGGCAGTGACCACACGCTCCATGGCGGAGGTAGAAAGCGAGGAGTCGGCCCGTATTACCCAAGCCCAACGCCAAGGTAGCTATGTGGCAGAACTGGCACGTCAACTGATGTACTTGACTTACAAGGACAATGTCTACGGTCGCGGTTTAAACGTGTATACCACCATTGATTCCAAGGATCAGGCGGTGGCTTATCGTGCCTTACGCAAAAACATTATGCAGTTCACCAATAACCGCCCTTACCCGGGTCCGGAAGGTCAAATTGAGTTGGCTGAGGGGGTAGAGCATGATGATAAGGCCATGGAAAAAATCATCTATGAGGTGCGTAAATCGCATCCTAATGACGATGATTTATTAGTCGCGGTGGTGCTTTCTTCCGCTGCGGACAAGGTCACCTTAATGCGCCGTGTGGGTGAAATTATTGAGCTCAGCGGCAAGGAATTAAATAACGCACGCCGTGCCTTACCTCCCAAACCTAATAATGCTAAACCCATTTTGCGCGGTTCAATCGTCTATATTCAACGTTTTGGTGAAAATGGCTGGAGCATTGTCAATCAGCCACAAGTCGAGGGTGCTTTTGTGGCGCTTAATGCCAAGACCGGTGCAATTCAATCCATGGTGGGTGGCTTTAACTTCTACCGCGGCGACTTTAATCGTGTGACCCAAGCTTGGCGTCAACCCGGTTCAACCTTTAAGCCTTTTATCTACGCAGCCGGCCTTGAGCGCGGTTTAACCCCTGAAACTCGCATTTCGGATCAGCCCTTTGTGCTGACTGCCCGTCAAACGGGCTCCAAACCATGGCAGCCTAAAAACTACGGCGGTCGCTACACAGAGAGTCAAACCATGCGTAACGGTCTCTACCAGTCACGCAACATGGTCTCAATTCGTATCCTAGAAGCCGTGGGTGCGGACTTTGCCCGTGACTACATCACCCGTTTCGGCTTTGATATCCGTCGTCAACCGCAAAAAGGCGCATACCTCACCATGGCGCTAGGCGCTGGTAACGTCACGCCTTTACAAATGGCAGGTGCGTATGCCGTCTTTGCTAATGGCGGTTATCGTGTGAATCCGTACATTATTGACTATGTACTCGATCCGGATGGTAATGAAATCATGCGTGCCCAACCGCAAAAAGCCGGCGATGAGGCCAATCGCGTATTAGATGCACGTACGGCCTATGTGATGAATGATCTACTCCATGGGGTATCCACCTCGGGGACCGCCGCACGCACGACCGGCACCTTAGGCCGCAAGGATTTACACGGCAAAACCGGTACCACGAACCAAGCTTTTGATGCGTGGTATGCCGGTTACACCCGTGATTTAGTGGGTGTTGCTTGGTTAGGCTATGACCAACCACGCTCTTTGGGTAGCACCGCAACCGGCGGTCAATTAGCCATGCCGATTTGGATCGAATATATGCAGACTGCCCTCAAAGGCACACCCGTGACCTCCCCTGGTCCCCTACCTAAGGGTTTAGCCAAAAACGGCGGCAACTACTACTTTGAGGAGTTCCCTCAGGGCAAGGCTATCGCTAATCTCGGCACCCGTGGCGGAGCCACGACCGGTGGCAGTGGTGGTGAAGCGCAGCGCTTCCGCCCCATTCAGCCACGACGTGACCCGGTGCAACGCACTATCGAGTCCTTTAACCCAACCGGTGGTGCGCCCATACGATTCTAAGGGCAGCACAGACTTGGCAAAGCTTTTTATGACCGTTACGCGTTTTCGTAGCGGTCATTTTTTTGTCTTGGTAAGGACTTTCAAAGATGCTAAAACAACGTATGATTATAGTAGTATGTCAAAAGACAAGTCTTAGCGGATTTTTACTTAAACCAAAGAGTGATTAGGAGTAAGCAATGATTCATTCCGGACCGGCCATTACGGTGCAAATGTTAGATGACGGCATTGCCGAGTTCAAATTTGATTTACAAAATGAATCGGTTAATAAATTTAACCGTGTGACCTTAGATGATTTAGATGCGGCGGTGCAAGCGGTCAAAGCACATCCTGAGATTCGGGGGCTGTTAGTCACTTCCGGTAAAAACTTCTTTATCGTCGGTGCTGATATCACCGAGTTCGGCGGCGTCTTCGCTCATGGTCGCGACTATATTCAAGACTGGACCATGGATATTCACCGCATTTTTAACGCCTTTGAAGACTTGGATATTCCAAAAGTCGTAGCGATTAACGGTTTTGCCTTAGGCGGCGGCTTTGAAATGTGCTTAGCCAATGACTATCGTGTGATGAGTGATAAGGCACAAGTCGGTCTACCGGAATTAACCCTCGGCTTAATCCCCGGTTTTGGCGGTATTATTCGTCTGGCGCGGGTGATTGGTGTGGCTAAAGCCATTGAATGGATCAGCTCCACTCGCCCTCGCAAAGCCGCCGATGCCCTGGCTGACGGCGCGGTTGATGAGGTCGCTGAACATGATAAACTGCGCGATACCGCCTTAGCAGCACTTAAAAGAGCCATTGCCGGTGAGATTGATTGGCAAGCCAAACGTGCCCTTAAACTACAAGCCGTTGAGGTACCAGGTGGTGCTGCCGATAGCTATTTTGAAGGCGTACGTGCAGAGCTTGCCAAAACCACTAACCCTGAGCAATACCCGGCCAGCAAAGCGTTTTTAGATGTGATTGAAAAGTCAGCAGACATGGCACGCGATCAGGCGGTAGCGGTAGAAGCCGAGCATTTTGCCGGCGTGGCGGTAACCCCACAAGCCGATGCCTTAATCGGTTTATTCTTAGCCGATCAGGTCATTAAACGCGCTACCAAGAAAAACGCTGCTGCCGCACGTGAGGTGAAAAAAGCGGCCGTACTCGGTGCCGGCATTATGGGTGGCGGTATTGCCTACCAAGCAGCCACCAAAGGCACAGCGGTGATTATGAAGGACATCGGTCAGGCACAGCTTGACTTAGGCATGAATGAGGCTGAAAAGCAATTAGCGCGCCAGTTACAGCGCGGTCGCATCAGCGAGGACAAAAAGAACGCCACCCTCAAACTGATTGAACCCAGCCTAAGCTACGACGGCTTTAATGCCGTAGATATTGTTATTGAAGCAGTCACTGAAAACATCAAGGTTAAGAACACGGTGCTCAAGGAGGCTGAAAATGCGCTTCGCGAAGACGCAATTTTAGCCTCTAACACCTCAACCATTTCCATCACGGAGCTCGCCAAGGGGCTACAGCGTCCAGCGAATTTTGTTGGGATGCACTTCTTTAACCCAGTACCGGTTATGCCTTTGGTTGAGGTAATCCGTGGCGAGCAAAGCTCTGATGAGGCCATTGCTACCGCTGTTGCCTTAGCCCTCAGCATGGGTAAATCACCAATTGTGGTGCAAGACTGCCCCGGCTTTTTGGTTAATCGTGTGCTATTCCCCTACTTCGGTGCCTTTGACCGTTTAATTAAAGACGGCGCTTGCCTGATTAAAATCGATCAAGTGATGGAGGACTTCGGTTGGCCGATGGGTCCTGCTTACCTATCCGATGTGATTGGTTTAGACACTTGCGTCCATGCATCCAAAGTGCTAGCGGACGGTTTCCCTGATCGCATGAAAACTGATTATACCGGTGCCACTGAGGCATTATTTAAGACCGATCGTTTAGGTCAGAAAAACGGCAAGGGTTTCTACAAATATGTTGCCGATGACAGTGGTCGTAAGCGCAAAACCGCTGATGATGAGGTAAAAGACATCCTCGCCCCTCATGTGGACGCCGCTGCACCAGGTTCAGTGGACTTTACGGCGGAGGAAATTCGCGATCGCCTAATGCTCGCCATGTGCAACGAAGTTGCCCGCTGCATTGATGAGAAAATCGTCGCCAGCCCCGAAGAAGCGGATATGGCCCTCATCATGGGTCTTGGCTTCCCAAGATTCCGCGGCGGTGCCTTACGTTATATCGATCAAATTGGTCTTAAGGAATACGTTGCCCTCTGCGATCGCTACGCCCACCTCGGTAAGGCCTATGAAGCGCCGCAAATTCTGCGTGAGATGGCCGCCAAAGGTGAACGCTTTTTTAATTAATTAATGCGACAATAAAAAATGCCGATCGTCACCACTGTGGCGATCGGCATTTGACAATCGTGCGCTGCGCATCAAAGCAAAGCAAAGCTAAGGGATTCTCACCTCAAGCTTTTGCCCAGCCAAGTCCGTACAGAGCTCGCTCAGACGCTCGTCTAGATTAGGACCACCGCGGGTATCGACCCACTTACCGTCTTCGTAACCATAATGCCAAGCGCCACTAGGGGCAGCTAACCACATCTCCTGTAAGGGTGACTGGCTATTTAAGACTAGATGATCGCTACGATTAAACACAATGGTCAACACCTGACCGTCCAAGTTCGTATCCAAGTCTAGATCCAACTCATCAAACCAGCCTTCCGCTTGATCTTCGACTTCGGCCAAAATGGCATCTGCTAAGGCAAGGAATTCAGATTCTGTCATAATATATTCTTCTAAAAACAATTAGTTAAAATAGGCTAAGCTTTTTAGATACTATAACAAAGCAAGCTTCTATTTACAGATGATTGGATTTCATGTTAATTAAATTATTTCATTCGGACAAGAACGACCTTGTGCCCAGTGGGGCTACCGCTAAAAAGCTCGTGCTCGTGATTGCAGGCGCCTTATTGCTGACGGCTTGCGGTCAAAAAACACCAGTTTACCTGCCATCAGGCGCTCAAAAGCAGGCGATGCAGGAGCGTGAAGCACGCATCAAGGCACGCAAAGCGGCGCTTAAGCATGAGACACCAGAGCAACGCGCTGCCCGTGAAGCTCGTATCGAATACGGCGAGCAGCGCGCCAAGGCCTACCGTCAGTCCCAAGAGACCTTATCCAACGAAGAGACGCAGCCTTAGGACTAAAGCACATCAGCCATTCTTTTTATTTTTACGACTATGCAACATCACTTAGCTCATTCCACCACTCGCACACCAGTTGGTGCCCCCCATTTCCACTACCAAGATCATGCCTTATATGTTGAACAGCTTGCTATTAAAGCACTGGCTGAGCAGTATGGTACGCCCTTGTACATCTACTCTAAAGCAGCATTAAAGGCGGCGTGGGCGCGCTATCAGGAAGCAATCGATGGGCGTGATGTGTTAATTTGCTATGCCATGAAGGCGAACTCAAACTTAGCCATTTTAAATTTATTTGCCCAATGGGGGGCTGGCTTTGATATTGTCTCCGGCGGCGAATTGGCACGTGCCATCAAGGCCGGTGCCGATCCGCAGAAAATCATTTTTTCTGGTGTGGGCAAACAGGCTTGGGAGATTAAAGACGCATTAAACGCTGGCATTAAGTGCTTTAACGTAGAGTCCATCCCGGAGCTCGCGTTAATTCAAGAAGTTGCCGCAACCATGGATAAAAAAGCGCCGGTTTCCTTACGGATTAATCCTGATGTGGATGCAAAAACGCATCCCTATATTTCTACCGGTCTCAAAGATAATAAATTCGGTATTGCCATGGAGGATGCGCTGGCTACCTATGAGCATGCCATGTGCTTATCGCATGTGGACATTGTCGGCTTAGACTGTCATATCGGCTCACAAATCACCGAATTAGCACCCTATCAAGATGCATTAGCGCGTTTATTAAGCTTAATGGATCAACTAAAGAGCAAGGGCATTCAATTAAAGCATTTGGATATTGGCGGTGGCTTAGGCATAAGCTACCTGAACGAGGAGGTACCACATCCACATGACTTAATTAACACCACCCTTGCAACACTGCAAGCCCGTGGTTATGCTGACGTACAGTTAGTGCTGGAGCCGGGTCGCTCTTTAGTAGGTAATAGCGGCATGTTAGTGACGGAAGTACTGTTTTTAAAGCAGGGTGAGAGCAAAAACTTTGCTGTCGTGGATGCCGCCATGAACGACTTACTCCGCCCCACACTCTACGATGTTTATCATGGCGCCTTAGCGGTAGAGCTTAAGGCAGGTGAAACGCAACGTTATGATGTGGTCGGCCCCGTTTGTGAATCGGGTGACTGGTTAGCCAAGGATCGAGATTTTGTCATTGCCCCAGGGGCATTCATTGCCATTGAGTCAGCGGGCGCCTATGGCTTTGTGATGAGCAGTCAGTACAATAGCCGTCCGCGCGCTGCTGAGGTACTGGTCGATGGTGATAAAAGCTATGTGATTCGACGCCGTGAGACCATTGAGGAGCTATTTGAGCACGAGCACATTCCCAACGCTATCTAAACCATGCAACAGCTTAGGAGAGACACACTATGACTAGACCCCTTAGCGGTATTCGTGTGATTGAAATGGCCGGTATTGGACCGGCGCCCTTTTGTGCCATGATGTTAGCCGACATGGGCGCAGAAGTCATCCGTATCGATCGCCATGGTGATACCTTTCTGGGCGGTGGTGGCACCGTGATTGAACGCGGTCGCCGCAATCTGATCCTAGACTTAAAACAGGATGAAGCCAAAGCCATTGTTAAACGACTGCTCGCTCAGGCTGATGTATTGATAGAACCCTACCGCCCCGGGGTGATGGAAAAACTAGGCTTAGGGCCCGAGGATTGTTGGGCAATTAATCCAAAATTAGTCTATGGTCGCATGACCGGTTGGGGACAAGATGGCCCCTTAGCCAAAACAGCAGGGCATGATATTAACTATATCGCGGTCTCTGGTGCTTTACACGCCATGGGTCAGGGCGATGAACCACCAAGCCCACCCCTGCATCTGGTGGGGGATATGGGTGGCGGTGCGATGATGCTTGCCTATGGCATTGTGTGTGCACTCTTTGAAAGTCAGCGCTCTCAAAAGGGGCAAGTGGTGGATGCTGCCATCACCTCGGGCGCTTCGCTGATCAGTACCATGTACTATGCCTTGATGAAGCAAGGGCTATGGAATGTGGAGCGTGACGCAAACCTGCTCGACGGCGGAGCCCCCTTTTATAGTTGCTATCGCTGCGCCGATGGTAAATTTATTGCCATTGGTGCGATTGAACCCCAGTTCTATCAGCTCTTAGTCGAGCTTTGTGGGGTACAGGATCAGGCCATTTTCCAAGAGCAAATGAATAGGGCCTTATGGCCGCAACAAAAACAGGCGTGGGCTGAGCTCTTTGCTACTAAAACCCAAGCCCAATGGTGTGAGATCTTAGAAGGCACTGATGCCTGCTTTTCACCCGTATTAGATTTTAATGAAGCCGTGCATTACGCACATCACCAAGCAAGAGATAGCTTTCAGCAGATAGACGGTATCGCTTGCCCAGCGCCCGGACCTATACTAAGTCGCACCCCCGCCACGGCAGGTGAAGTGCATCCAGCCGGTGCGCATACCGCAGCCATCCTACAATCACTTGGCTATTCGGCAGAGGAAATTCAAGGCTTTAGAGAGCGTAAGGTGTGTAATTAACTAAGCAAGTTACTGCGGCTACTCGCACAGAAGAAAGACGCTGCACCACAAAATAGCGCTGATGAAAAATCAATCATCAGCGCTATTTTTATACCCTATAGCTCACCATAAGAGTGTAAGCCGGAAAGGAAGATATTTACGCCCAAGAAGGCAAAGCTTGTTACCACCAGCCCGACTAAGGCCCAATACGCCATCACTTGACCACGCATACCGCGCATCAAGCGCAAATGCAACCAAGCGGCATAGTTTAACCAGACGATAAAGGCCCACGTCTCCTTAGGGTCCCACTGCCAGTAAGTACCCCAGGCATCTGCCGCCCAGAACGCGCCAAGCACGGTAGCAACGGTAAAAAATGCAAAACCGATGGAGATAGCGCGGTACATAATATCGTCCAACACCTCAAAGCTCGGTAAATGCGCCGCAATACGCTTACGTGCTAACAAGATGCCGGCGACAATCAGCACACTCACGCCGAAGTAAATAACCCAAACGCCGTAGTCACCACGTGAACTAAAGATCAAAGGCTCTGCTACCAAAGCACCGCCCACCAATAACAGCGGAATCATCGGTCGCCAAGAGGTGGTCTCACCATGCAATTTCACCAGATAAGCAAAGCCCACCATAGCTGCCAAGGCAAAGGTACCGTAACCCACGAAGTTTGCCGGCACATGCAACTTCATCCACCAACTGTTTAAGGCATTATTAAGTGGTTGAATCGTGGCCGCATCACGTAAAAAGGTGTACCACAGTAAAAAAGTCACCGCCGACGCCACCACCAACATCACAAAACCACCTAAGGCGCGGGTATGATAACGACGCTCATAATACAAATAAAACAGCACGGTGATTAAACAGAAGAGAACAAACACCTCGTATAAATTACTGACTGGGATATGACCCATATCAAAAGCAATCAGATGACTCTCACGCCAACGCACTAATAAACCGATAGAGCCCATCACCGTTCCGGCCCAAGCAAAAGCCGACCCCATCCAGCTCAAGCGCTCACTGATTAAACCTAACCAATAGGCCACGGTGGACATAAAGAATAAGGCACACATCCACAGCACAGCGGATTGTGATGAAAGAAAATACTTTAAGAAAAAGTTGCTTTCCGCCTTGGACAGATCGCCACCGTAGAGCAAGATTGCAAAGACGGATAGCGCAAAGGTCAGGATCAAATAACTGCGCAGTGGACGCCACAACCAGCCCACCCATACAATGGCAAAGGTAGAGCTAACAAGGATAACTTTTTCATAGATATCCATGGAGTCCGACCACTCGAGCAGAAAGTAAACCGCCGCCGCCATCAAGACGAGGAAAAACACAATATCGGTCCAATTAAAGCGACCGCGATGACGCTCAGTCGTAACCTCAGCGGACGCTTTTTCCCATTTGGCCGCCACCGAGGCAGCTTTTGATTGTGCAATTGTTTGACTCATTGTAATTACCCCTAACTCCTTGCGACATCCGAGAAATCATGCTTAAACTTAGCAAACTCCTTGCGGAAGTCTAATGTCCGCTTATGTGAAGTCATTGCCGCTTTAATCTCGCTACCACCGTCCGCACAGCGGTTAACCCAGAACCAAATGCGACGGTCACGCACATACAGCATCATAAAGACACCGATCATTAAGAACATGGTACCTAAATAAACAATCCATTTACCCGGCGAACGCGTGGCTTGCAATACGCTCGCCTGCACGTGCTCGAAGGTCTTGAGTTGCAAGGTCATCGGCACCGGATAATGGGTTAAATCAGATAAGGCACGAATGGCCAAATTAAGCCATTGCGCATTTTGCTCGACCAGCTCGAAACTCTCAAAATTCAATGCTGGATAACCAAGATCCTGACGCACATACTCGCGCACCTTCATTGTACTAAAAACGATATAGTCACGCATTAAGCGCTGCATTGGCTCTCGTAGCTCAGCAGGCAGACGCTCGGCCTCCGGCACACCCTCACCGCTGATGTAGCGATCTAAACCGGGAAAACCGCCCTCAGCAAAAACATTTAAAGCCGTATCCGCCATGCTAATAATAGCGGCTGCCGGCACCTCGGGACTTTCCATCATTTGTGAGTAATCCCTAGCAATACGCGTGCGCGTAGACTGCTGACTCAAGGCCGTGCGCATGGCTAAAAACTCATCTAAGGCACCCTTATCATCTGCCGGTACATAAATGTAGCGGAAGCCTTGGCCAGACTCATCCGCAATACCGAATAAATACACCAATCCCTCGTCCAAAGGCACCGGCAACATATAGTTTTTAAACTCAATGGATTGATTTGCCGCATTGGTCAAGGTGTAAGTGAAACTGGGGCCAACATTATGCACCTTTTCATTATTTTTGCGGGCGGCACTACCGGTGACTGCAACCACCTGCTCCTGTAAGCTACGCTTAGTTTCACCGGGCTTGGAAAGATCCTCAACATTAATCGGTGTAAAACCGGTAAAGCGGACTAGATACGGCTCGCCCCCATCAACCAAGCTAAGCTGCATGGGGATCGCTGAGCCCACCTCACCCTGCACATCAAATGCCGCTTTGGCGCCTGACTGTAGCGGTAGCGCTGTCAGATAAAGCTTGGAACCGCCATCATCAAAGCTGGACTGGTATAAGGTCACGCCATTAATGGTATAGGGGTGATTGACCTCAATAATATGGTTGTCGGTTTTGCCCGTTCGATAGTCCGTAATATCCACATCACTGGCAAAGCGCTTGGGCATACCATTAGACTGGTAATATTCAATAATAAATTTATTTAACTTGACCTGAAATGGCAATTCCTGCATAAAAAAGCCACCGCCAATGCTTAATAAGGCATAGTCAGACGCCTGCCCTTCAGAGATCATCATATTGCCGCGAAAGCTCGGGTTATTCGTGGCATAGCGTGAATCCTCCTGCACCTGCGCCACAAAACGCACCTCTTCGGGAATCGCCCGCTTAAAACCAGTCCAAATTTGTAAGCGATTAGGTAATTCACTATCCAACAAACCGCCAACACAAATCACCACAATCGCCATATGGGCAAAAATAAAGCCTAAACGATTGCTACTACCCTTTTTAGCCGCTAATAAAACCGTATCACCATCGACCTTTTCCTTAAACTGATAGCCATGATGCCTTAGCCAAGAGCGACCTAAGGTGACGCTCTCCTCTTGTGACAAATCAGACGCAAGCTCAAGCTTATGCGGAAAAGCACGTAGGCTTGTTTGACGTACGTACTCACGGAAAGTACGCATATCTTTGATCATTTTAGGGACGTTACGAATCAGACACACGGTCGTGGAAACGACCAAAAAAGCCATGATCAGCAAGAACCACCAGGTATTGTAAATTTCTGCTACGTCAAACTTACTGAAAACGGAGTACCAATAAGTACCGAACATATCGATATACTCGATTTCAGTCATATTTTGCTGAAGCACGGTACCGATAATCGTCGCAATTGCGATAAAGGTTAAAAGACTGACCGCAAAGCGCATTGAGCCCAGCAGCTCATAAATATCTCTGCCTACACTTCGTGAGCGCTTTGCGCCCTGAATCTTATCGTTTTGCATAACAGGGTAACAGCAGGCTCCCGATGGAGCTCAACAAACAATGTAAAGATAAGTGGGTGGTGAATTTTTGCGCATCTCGTAAATACTACAAAACGCAAAAAAATTTTACAGGGTATTTGAGTGCAATAAGGCTCTAGAGTTCCCTAGAGCCTTAAAATAATTCCTCTTCCCTAAACGTGGGATACAGGTATAGAATCGAATCGATTAACGAATACCGGCAGCATAATCCGCCACTGCCTTAATATCCTGGCGACTCATGCGGTTAGCAATCTCAGCCATGTGGTTTTCCGTACCGGCATTATCACGTTCACCGTCAGCAAAGGCAATCAGCTGCTCATACAGATACGATGGCACCTGACCACTCAAACGAGGATACTGTCCCGGAATACCGTGACCATCCGCACCGTGACAAGAAGCACAGGCAGGGACATTACGCTCGGGAATACCGCCACGCCAGATCTGACGACCACGTTGCACCATCACCTGATCCGCCGCTAACTCAGCCACCGAAGGCTTGGTCAACTCAAGACTACTCACGAATAATGCTAAATCAGCCATCTCCTGCTCCGTCATCTGCACCACGTTAGGCGCCATCAACATGGCGTTTTGGTTGCGACGATGACTTTGTGTCGCACCCTCAGGCACCTTGAAGTTTTTGAGCTGATTCAAAATATACTCATAGGATTGACCGGCAATATGTGGGTAAAGAGATACCATGCTCATGCCATCAGCACCATGACAGGCAATACAGGTGGCAATACCACGTGCCGGGTCACCATTCATATAGAGTTGCTGACCGCGTTCAAAATCCGGCTTAACTGGACCAACTGCAGTTTGAGCAAGGGCAGCACCACTAGCCATACTTAAAGCTAAACCACCAGCCATGACAATTTTAGAAATAACGTGCTTCATGAATATCCTCTGAAACCATACCAATAAAAGGCAGGTGCCAATTTAACACTAATAGCGAGCTCGACCAGTTGATGATAAACTGCCTAAGAACAAGCCGCTCAAATACAAATAAACGCTCTATATTTTAAAGCAATATGCGATAAATAGTTGCAATTCATATGCTTTGTAATAAATTTTAGCCGCTTTGTCGATTCATTTTAAGCAAAAACGATACAATATAGAGATTATTCACTATCAATTTGTCTCAGCGCAATGTCTCTTTTACACAGAGCCACCTTTTATCAGTCGGCCAGCAAGGTTTCACAGCTACCTGCGCCCCGAGGTCCCGAGGTATGTTTTGTAGGACGCTCTAATGCAGGCAAATCCTCAGCCATCAACGTCCTTACCAACCAAAAGCGTCTAGCCTATTCGAGTAAGACGCCCGGTCGTACCCGCCTGATTAATATGTTCGGCATCCCCGATCCCTTGGATCCGGAGCACTCTTTAGGCTATCTGGTTGACCTACCCGGCTACGGCTATGCCTCGGTTGCGCTTGCAGCACAGCAAGAGTGGGGGCGTGAGCTAGGCAACTACCTCGTGCAGCGCCCTTCCCTAGCCGGTGTGGTTTTGCTCATTGATATTCGTCGTGGTATCACCAAGCAGGATTATGGTTTAGTTGAGTGGATTGCCCAAGCCAAGCGCCCAGTACTGATACTGCTGACCAAAGCGGATAAGCTCCCCTACGGTCAACGACAAAAAGCGATTGCCACCATTCGCAAGGAGGTAGCAACACAGCTAGGCGATGTTGAGACCATTGCATTTTCGGCGACTAATCGTATTGGTCTCGAAGAGGCAACGGAGAAAATCCTTAACTGGATCTCACCCCAAGTAGTGCCTTAATCAGCTAATCTACCAGCAAAAGCTGCCGCCTACTGTCCTACAGCCTTTGACTGGGCAGCTAGCCCAAACGCAGCGTTAAAGCCACTACGGTAGCCATTGATAGCAGTTATTTTAAATGTAAAGTTTTTGGAGTTGTTATTATGTCATCTAGTTTTATTCTCGCTGACTTCCCCGCAGCCCGCCCTCGTCGTAATCGCAAGCATGAGTTTTCACGCCGTTTGATGCGTGAAAGCGTATTAACGACAAATGATTTTATTTATCCTGTATTTGTGCGTGAAGGGCAAGGCGTTGAGGAAGAGATTGGTAGCCTCCCTGGTCAAAAGCGCTACTCACCGGATACGATTCTCAAGGTCGCAGAGGAATGCGTCAAACTAGGCATTCCGGTTATTTCCTTATTCCCCAACATCGATCCCAGCCTCAAAACACCTGACGGTATTGCAGCGGCCGATGAAAATGGCTTAATCCCACGAGTGACACGCGCCATTAAAAAGGAATTTCCGGACTTGGGCGTACTGTGTGATGTGGCTTTGGACCCCTTTACCAGTCACGGCCAGGATGGGGTCATTGATGAAAATGGCTATGTGCTAAATGACCCCACGCTGGAGGTGTTAGTTAAGCAAGCCGTGGCCCAAGCCGCCGCTGGCGCAGACTGGATCGCGCCAAGCGATATGATGGACGGCCGTATCGGTGTTATTCGCAAGGCCTTGGACGAAGCGGGTTTGATTTACACTCAATTAATGGCCTACTCCGCCAAATATGCCAGTGCTTTTTACGGGCCTTTCCGTGATGCAGTCGGCTCCGCCTCCAATCTAGGGAAATCCGACAAAATGACCTATCAATTAGACCCGGCTAATCGACTAGAGGCACTGCGTGAGGTGGCGTATGACATCAAAGAAGGGGCCGACTCCGTGATGGTCAAACCGGGCATGCCGTACTTAGATATTTTGCGCGAGGTCAAGGATGAGTTTCGTATGCCAACCTATGTGTATCAGGTGAGTGGTGAGTACGCCATGCTCAAAGCAGCAGCGATTAACGGCTGGTTAGATCATGATAAAGTCATGATGGAATCGCTCCTTGCCTTTAAACGTGCGGGTGCCGATGGCATTCTGACTTACTTTGCGCTCGAAGCGGCGCGCTGGCTGAAAGCGCACAACTAAGACGCACCATGATTCAGGGCTTAGGCTGATGCGGCTAAGCCCTGTTATTTTTTAGGCTGATATGCGGTCAGCAAGGAGCAAATATTATGGGCATCAATAGCAAGCACACTGAGTCTGAGGCCGTCCTTATTTTAAGTACTAGCCCGAGCTTAGCACTCGCCAAATCCATTGCCGAGGCCTTGGTGCAAGAATCGCTAGCAGCCTGTGTGAACTTAAGTCCAGCTTCTTTGTCCATTTACTCATGGGAAGATAAGCTTCACTGCGATGAGGAGTTTAGCTTAACCATCAAAACCAGCGCCGGTCGCCAAGCCCAATGCATTGCTCGGATCCAAGAGCTGCATAGTTATGATGTACCGGAGATTATCGTGTTACCAATCATCGGTGGTTCAGCAGACTATCTACAATGGATCGCCCGTCAAACCTTATGAACACAGCTAAGTCATACTTCGCCGCTTTATTCTTTGCCATTTTCAGCTTATTTTTAAGTCCGGTGCCTGCACAGGCGCAAGAGGATTTTTTACCGCCTGATAAAGCCTTTGTCATCAGTAGTTCCACGCCCACACCCGATCATCTACACATTCGCTTTAACATCGCCCCCAACTACTATATGTACATGAACCACGTCAAGTTTAAGGTGGCGGGCGATGATGAGGCAGAGCGTTTTAAAGAAGCGCTTCTAGGTGAGCCGGTCTTTGGCGAAGCCATGATTAAATTTGATGAGACCTTCGGCCGGGAAATGCCGGTTTTTTATGATCCGATGGTGATTGATGTACCGCTTAAGCCCCTCAATCAGGCGGTACGTTTAATCGTGACTGCTCAGGGTTGCGCTGATGCCGGTCTGTGCTACCCGCCCGAGGATTATCCCATTGATTTAGAGCCGGTGCCGGGTGGCTATCAAATCAGTCAGCAGGCAGGTTTATTTAAGCGCATGTTAGGCAGTGATACACGTGGCGCAGCACCCGCCTTAGACTTCAATGCCTTAGCGGCAACGAGCACCAGTACTGCTAGTGACCCCACTGAGGCGGCGGCAGCAGTTGACACAGATAAAAGTAGCGAACAAGCTAGCGTCACCGCAATCACCGCCCCTGAGCAGCAAACGCAGGCTCGTACTGATGACTCCGCTTTCGCCAAGCTAAGTGATGCCGGCGACACACAAATTGCCGATTGGCTGAATGAGTCTAGCTTTTTTAAAATCATCCTGATTAGCTTTAGCCTGGGTCTACTGCTATCACTCACCCCTTGCGTGCTGCCGATGCTACCGATTTTATTGGCACTCGTGGTGGGGCAGCAGAATCAAACGGCAGTTGCTAGTCCGAACGCTGCGAGCACTGACAAGGACCACCCCACTCAGGGTACAAAGACGGCCAACACTCGTCGCCGTAGCCTTGCGCTCACCTTAGCCTATGTTTTGGGCACCTCCATTGTTTATACACTGTTAGGCATTGCGGCCGCCTCCATTGGTGCCGCCCTTGCGGTATGGATTCAAAACCCTTGGACCCTGAGTATTTTTGCGATTATTCTCGTCCTTTTAGCCTTTGCCATGTTTGGCAGCTTTTCCCTACAAACCCCACTAGGTGTGCAAGCCAAGCTTAACCGCCTGATGGGCAAGCTGCCTGGTGGTCGCTATGGTAGCGCCTTGCTGATGGGCATGCTCTCGGCGCTAATCGCTGGTCCTTGTGTGGCAGCACCATTGGCCGGTGTGCTGTTATTTATTTCACAAAGTGGGGATATCCTCACGGGTGCGCTAGCGCTCTTTGCACTTGCTTGGGGTCAAGGCGTCTCACTCATCGCGATTGGCGCTACCTCCGGTGCCTTAATGCCTAAAGCCGGCGCATGGATGAAGGGCGTGACACAGTTCTGCGGTCTACTCCTACTGGCGGTCGCACTGTGGATGGTACAAGCCCTGCTACCTACGTGGTTGAGCGTGCTACTGTGGGCCTTACTCGCCTTCAGTTTAAGTGTGGTCTTAGGTGCTTTTAAGGCCATCGATGCGCAAAATAGCACGATCTTCGCTATTTTTAGCAAAGCCATTGCCTATTTGGTCCTCGTTTGGGGTATCTTGCTTTTAATCGGTCTCGCCAGCGGTCGTCCTGCTTTATTAACCCCGCTGCAAGGCTTCACTAGCGCTTCAACCCTGGCGCTCACTGCGACGCCCGCAAGCACTTCGGTCGGCGCCAACAGCACCATTTCTCAAGTTGATTTTCAACGTATCGACTCGCTATCCGAACTGGAGCAAGTCATTGCGCAAAGTGCCGGTCGACCTGTCATGCTCGATTTCTATGCTGACTGGTGTGTGGCCTGCCATCAGATGGAGGCGCTGACCTTTAGCGTGCCTGCCGTTGCCCAAAAAATGGCGCAAATGACCTTAGTGCAGGTCGATGTCACACCAAACACCGAGGCCCATCGTGAGCTTTTAAAGCGCTTCCGACTGTTCGGGCCACCCGGTATTATTTTCTTTGATGCCATGGGTAATGAACGAGAGGATATCCGCGTCGTGGGCTTTCAAAATGCTGAGCGCTTTAGTGAGAGCCTAGATCGCATCTTAGCCCAATAAACTCAAGCTAAGCATAAATCGGGTAATACCCAATGTTAAGTGCAACATCGATTACCTAAAATCTAAGGCTTGATTGGTTAGTTGATTCGCAGAATATTGATGAGCACACAGGATGTATCCCCTCAGGACAAGCGCTGGCAGTTCTGGATTGACCGCGGCGGCACCTTTACCGATATTGTGGCTAAAAAGCCGGACGGCAGCCTCTGCACCCACAAATTACTTTCGGAAAATCCGGAGCAATATGCCGATGCTGCCTTAGCCGGCATTCGTCGGCTGATGGGATTAGCGCCGCATGAGACCATTCCCGGGGCACAAATTGAAGCCATTAAAATGGGTACCACCGTGGCGACCAATGCCTTACTTGAGCGCAAGGGTGAACCCACCGTCTTATTGATTACCGAGGGCTTTGAAGATGCGCTTAGCATCGCCTATCAGGCACGGCCCCAACTGTTTAATCGCCATATTGTTAAGCCCGAATTGCTTTATACCCGGGTTGAGGGCGTAGCAGAGCGCATCCTAGCTGACGGCACCATTGCTAAGCCATTAGATAGGGCTCGCACCGAGGCGCAACTGCAGGCAGCCTATGATGCGGGTTTTCGTTCGGTGGCGATTGTGTTAATGCATGCCTATCGTTTTAGCCAGCATGAGGAGCTGATTGCAGCCCTTGCAAAAAGCATCGGCTTTACTCAAATCTCTGTTTCTCATCAGATCAGCGCCCTCATGAAACTCGTCGGTCGAGGTGATACCACCGTGGTCGATGCCTATTTATCACCTGTATTAAGAAACTATGTAGACCGCATTGATGCCGAGGTAGATGAGACCCGCCTGATGTTTATGCAGTCTAATGGCGGCTTAACGGCAGCGGATAATTTTCAGGGTAAGGATGCCATTCTCTCTGGCCCCGCTGGCGGTATTGTGGGGATGGCACGCATTGCTGCCGCTGCCGGCACAGCGCAGGTGATCGGCTTTGATATGGGTGGAACATCAACCGATGTGTCGCACTATAACGGTGAATTTGAGCGCCTCTTTGATACAGCGGTAGCCGGTGTGCGGATTCGTGCGCCGATGATGAATATACACACAGTCGCTGCGGGTGGCGGCTCCATTGTGCATTTTGACGGTCAACGCATGCGTGTTGGCCCACATTCGGCTGGTGCCTATCCCGGACCGGTGGCTTATCGTAATGGCGGTCCACTCACGGTCACCGATTGCAATGTGATGCTAGGCAAGCTACAGCCTGACTACTTCCCTGCGATTTTTGGCCCCACCGCCGACTTGCCATTAGACTATGAACTGGTTAAGGAAAAATTTAATCAGCTGGCCGAGACCATTTATGAGCAAACCGGCGTACGTAGCACAGCCGCAGAAACCGCTGAGGGCTTTCTGCAAATTGCCGTAGCCAATATGGCAAATGCGGTTAAAAAGATTTCCATTGAGCGCGGCTACGATGTCAGTAAATACACCTTGGTCAGCTTTGGCGGTGCGGGCGGTCAGCATGCCTGCCCGGTAGCGGATGCTTTAGGCATGCAAAAGGTGCTGATTCACCCCTTTGCTGGCGTTCTCTCCGCCTACGGCATGGGTCTAGCCGATATCACCGCCATGCGTGAAAGCGCTGTGGAACTACCTTTGGAACAAGCCTCCATGACAGCCGCCGAAGCCTCGCTTAATGGCTTAATTGAGGAATGTAGCAAGGAGCTCCTAACGCAAGGCATCAGCCAAGCACAAATGCAAATCATTCGACGGGCGCATATACGCTATCAGGGTACAGATTCAGCCATTATGGTGGACTTTGCAACGCCTGAGCGCATGCGCGAAGACTTTTATGCGGCCTACTTACAGCGCTACAGCTTTTTAATGCACGATCGCCCATTAATGATTGAGGCAGTATCGGTAGAGCTTATCGGCAAAAGCGGTGAGGAAATGACCGCCTCCTATACCACGGAAACTACACACAGCACGCCTACCGCACTGGCGGACATTGAGCTTTTTAGCCACGGGCAAAAGCACCGGGCGCCGATTTTCAATCGCGCCACCCTAAGTCCTGGCATGCGCATCGAGGGCCCCGCCATTGTCTTTGACAGCAATGGCACCACTGTGATTGAGCCTGAGTGGCGCATGGATATTCTCAGTGCAGGTGAGCAGCTACTGAGTCGGGTGAAGCCCAAGCAAATGACCATGGCTATTGGCACCGACGTCGACCCGGTGATGCTCGAGATTTTTAATAATCTCTTTATGTCCATTGCCGAACAAATGGGGGCAACGCTTGCTAATACAGCCTTTTCCGTCAATATTAAAGAGCGACTAGACTTTTCTTGCGCACTGTTTGACCATGAGGGTAATTTAATTGCCAATGCACCCCATATGCCGGTGCATTTAGGCTCCATGGGCGAAAGTATTAAGACGGTGATTCGCAAAAACCAAGGGCGCATCAAGCCAGGCGATACTTTTGCCCTCAACGACCCCTACAATGGCGGCACGCATTTACCGGATATCACGGTGGTCACCCCGATTTTTGACGAGCAACAAGCGCAAATCCTCTTTTTTGTTGCTTCACGCGGTCACCATGCCGATGTCGGCGGCATTACCCCGGGTTCCATGCCACCGGACAGTAAGAACATCATCGAAGAAGGTGTATTAATTGATAACTTTCTCTTAGTAGAAAATGGTAGTATGCGCGAAGAGGCGTTGCGCGAGCTCTTTTTAGGTGCGCCTTACCCGGCACGTAATTTTGATCAGAATGTGGCCGATTTGCGCGCCCAAGTCGCCGCCAATGAAAAAGGCGCTCAGGAATTACGCCGCATGGTCAATCAGTTCGGTCTGGAGGTCGTGCAAGCCTATATGCAACACGTACAAAACAATGCCGAGGAATCGGTGCGTTGCGCTATTGAGGCCCTGCAAGACGGTGAATTCTGCTATGACATGGATAATGGCGCTAAGATTCAGGTGAGTGTCCGTGTAGACAAGGCCTCACGCAGTGCCACCGTTGACTTCAGCGGTACTTCAGCGCAGTTAGCCAGTAATTTTAACGCCCCCAAAGCCGTCTGTATGGCTGCGGTACTCTATGTTTTCCGCACCTTAGTCAATGATGAAATCCCCATGAACCAAGGCTGCTTAAAACCGATTGAGGTGATTATCCCTGAGGGTTGCATGCTGAATCCACACTATCCAGCGGCAACGGTAGCGGGCAATGTGGAAACCTCGCAATGCATTACCGATGCGCTCTATGGCGCACTAGGCGTAAACGCAGCTGCCCAAGGTACGATGAATAATTTTACCTTCGGTGATGAGCAGTACCAATACTATGAGACCATTGCCGGTGGTAGCGGTGCAGGTAAAATCACGCACCCTGACGGCCGGGTGGAGCTGTTTGCGGGTACCGATGTGGTGCAAACCCATATGACCAATTCACGCCTAACCGACCCCGAGGTGCTAGAGTTCAGATATCCGGTGGTATTGGAGGAATTCTCCATCCGCCAAGGCAGTGGTGGCATCGGCAAGGTCAATGGCGGTAACGGCGGCACTCGTCGCATCCGTTTCTTACAAGCCATGACCGCCTCCATCCTCTCCAACCGTCGTCGCATTGCCCCCTTCGGTCTAGCTGGTGGAGGGGCTGCCGAGGTAGGAGCTAACTACATAGAACGTGCTGATGGTCGTATTGAGATACTGGATTCCAGCGCCTCAGCAGCGATGCAGCGAGGAGATGTGTTTGTGATCAAAACCCCAGGTGGTGGGGCCTACGGTGAGGCAGACTAAGCACCGCAACGACATTCGGCGCGATTTTAGTCAGCAAGCATGAACCTAAGCCTTAACCACCTCAATAACAACCCAAGGAGACAAGCAATGAAATTAACGCGATTATCATTAGCCATTGCGGCCAGTAGTGCAATTTTTACAGTGAGCACCGCCTATGCAGAAAACTGGCGCATGGCCACCCCCTATCCTGAACAAAACTTCCACACCCAAAACATCAAGCAATTTGCTGCCGATATTAAAGAAGCGACTCAGGGCAAATTAAATATTACCGTGCACCCCGGTGGCTCCTTAATTAAGCCCATGGAAATTAAAAATGCGACTCGCTCACGTCAGATCGAAATGGGTGAATTTATTCTTTCTGGTATGGCCAATGAGCATCCGCTGTTTGCGCTCGACTCTGTACCTTTTCTAGCGACTTCACATGACGCTTCTTGGAAGCTTTACCAACTATCCAAACCGGCCTTAGAAGAGCTACTGGACAAGCAAAATCTGAAGCTCTTGTATTCAGTTGCCTGGCCACCTCAGGGCATGTATACCACCACCCCAGTGAGTAAGCTGGAGGATTTAAGCGGTATGCGTATGCGTGCCTATAGCCCACAGACCGAGCGCCTCGCTCAATTATCCGGGGCTGTACCGACTCAAATTGAAGCCACCGATGTGGCGCAAGCCTTTAGTACCGGTCGCGTCAATGCCATGATCACCTCTTCCTCTACCGGCGTTAACTCTGCTGCATGGGACTTTTTAAAGTACTACTATGATGTGCAAGCTTTTTTACCTAAAAATGCCGTGGTAGTGAACAAACGCAGTTGGTCGTCTTTGGATGAGGACACGCAAAAAGCGGTACTCGCAGCGGCTGCCAAGGCCGAGGAACGCGGTTGGGAGCTCTCCAAAGAGGATATGGTGAAACAAAACCAAACGCTCATTGATAATGGTATTGAGCTCAGTCCAGGCAGCGAGGAGCTACGCCAAGCCCTACTGAAAATCGGCACACAAATGGCTGCCGAGTGGAGTAAGGAAGCAGGCGCTGAAGGCGAAGCTATTTTGAATGAGTTTAATCAATAATCCCAAGGTGTAGGATGCGCAAAAGTCTCGATTTACTTTATAAACTCAGTGGGGCCGGCGCTGCATTATCTTTAATAGTGATTGTGCTGATTTTATTTGGCCAAGTCACTTTCAATATCATTGATTATGTAGCCCATGCCTTGTTCAACCAACGTTTTGGGCTACTAATTCCCTCTTATGCACAGTTTTCCGGCTATGCCTTAGGTTTGGCAACCTTTTTATCACTAGCAAGCGCCCTCAGGCACCATGCCCATATTCGTGTGACCTTGTTAGAGCTGCGCTTTAGCAGCAGCCTACGGCGTTGGAGCCACACCCTCGTGGCCTTACTGGGTGTGCTAGTAGCCATTCTAATCAGTTATAGCCTGATTGAGCTCACCATCGACTCTTGGCGCTGGAACAACACAGCAACCGGTCTGGTGCGTACACCGTTATGGATGCCACAGGCATGCTTAGCCCTAGGTTCAGTGATTTTCAGTATTGCGTGTATTGATACCTTTATTGAGATGTTACGCTATGGTCGTTCAGTGGCCTTAGTCACGCCGGACCCTACCGAAACAGGCGAGGTGCCTGAATGAGCGAGGTCATTTTTTCATTTATTTTAGTCTTTAGCTTAATCGGCGCGCTGGCGTTAGGGGTTTGGGTTTCAGTTGCGCTTTTTTTAACCGGCATCGTCGGTATCCTACTATTTTCAAACGCCCCCTTAAGTAATGTCCTCGCCACCAATGTCTGGAGTTCTTCTTCCGAGTGGTCGCTGGCGGCTTTACCCCTATTTATCTGGATGGGCGAGATACTGTTTCGTTCACGTATTGCCGGGGATCTCTTTAATGGATTGGCGCCTTGGATGCGCAGATTGCCAGGTGGCTTAAGCCATGTGGGCATTGTCGCCTCCGGTATTTTTGCCGCCGTCAGTGGTTCCTCTGCCGCCACTTGCGCCACCGTCGCCAAAGTGACCCTACCCGAATTAAAACGTCGCGGTTACGATGAAAAACTCACCATTGGCACGATCGCGGGTTCGGGCACCTTGGGACTCTTAATCCCACCCTCAATCATTATGATCGTTTACGGCGTGGCCGCCGATGTGTCCATCACCCGTTTATTTGTAGCGGGCATTATCCCCGGTCTATTGATGATCGCCCTGTTTATGAGTTTTGTCGCGATTTGGTCCATCCTAAATCCAAGCAAAGTCCCTCAAAAAGATCCGGCCATTTCTTTTATCCAAAAAATCAAAGCCAGCGGCAGTCTGATTCCTGTCACCTTACTGATTATCGGCATCATGGGCTCCATTTATCTAGGCATTGCCAGCCCTACCGACTCCGCCGCCGTTGGGGTTGTGCTGTCATTAATTTTGGTTTGGCTGTATGGTGATTTAAATTGGCAAAGTTTTAAAGCCGGGCTATTTTCGGCCATGCTGACCTCCTCCATGATTGCCTTTATTCTTGCAGGTGCGGCTTTTCTAACCGTGGCCATGGGCTACTCGAATATCCCCATGTTGTTGGCGCAATGGATTACTGAGTTGGGACTCAATCACTACGCTCTAATCGCCGTACTGGCACTGTTCTTTGTGGTCATGGGCTGCTTTCTCGACGGTATTTCTATTGTCGTATTAACCACCTCGATCCTGCTACCCAGCATTCAGGCCGCCGGTATTGATCCCCTTTGGTTTGGTTTATTTCTGGTGTTAGTCGTTGAAATGGCACAGATTACACCGCCAGTCGGCTTGAATCTTTTTGTACTACAAGGCATGACCGGTAAGCATATTTGGTATTTGTCACTTGCAACCTTACCTTTTTTTCTGATGCTATTGTTGGGTGTGATTATAATCACCGTCTTTCCAGAGATTGTGATGTTCTTACCAAAAATGATGTACAGCTAAATTGAGTCACTAAGGCTGACATCGCACCACGATAAGACCTTTGCACAAAAAGACTTGAGTAGCCTGTTGGCGATTTAAGTTTTTGCTAAAGGTCTTAATCTATTCTTTGTCAGGCATGACCTATCGTGAAAGCGAAGCTATCTAAGCATCTATTGCTACAATGCCCACATACCTTAAAACAAGCCATAGCAAATGAACTCAACACGCAACGAAGCAAAGCCTTTTTTAAAATGGGCGGGTGGTAAAACGCAATTAATCCCTGAGATTGCAAAGCTGATGCCACACTCACTCACAGAGAAGCCTTTTACCTTTATCGAGCCCTTTGTGGGTAGCGGGGCTGTGTTATTTTGGGTCATCAATCATTTTCCAAATCTCCAAAAAGCGGTCATCAATGATATTAATACAGACCTAATTAATGTCTATCAAGTGATTAAACAGTCGCCGCTGCCGTTGATTGAGCGTCTACAAAAGCACCAAGACACATTTATCCCACTAGCAGATACAGCGTCTAAAAAGGCATATTATTATGCGCAACGCGAGCGTTTTAACTTACGCCAAGCCGATGCGATAGAACACGCTGCGCTATTTATTTTTCTAAATAAGACCTGCTTTAACGGGCTTTATCGTGTGAATCGTAATAATGAATTTAATGTACCTATGGGCGACTATCGTAAACCTACTATCTGCGATAACGCTAATCTCCTAGCGGTACACCAGGCGCTACAAAAGGTAGATATTCTTAATGGTAGTTATAGCGACACCCTGTCAGCTATTGATGAGGAACATAATTTATTCTATTTCGATCCACCCTATAAGCCCTTGAGCACTACCTCCAGTTTTAATGCCTATGCAAAAAATGAGTTTGATGATGATGCGCAAATTGCCTTAGCGAATTTTTGCCATCAATTAGATGCCTTAGGGCACGCATGGATTTTAAGCAATTCGGATCCTAAGAACTCAGATAGTAATAATCACTTTTTTGATGAACTATATAGCAACTATCATATCCGGCGAGTTCAAGCCACTCGAGCGATTAATTCCAAGGCATCAAAACGGGGAAAACTGAATGAATTGCTGATTACTAATCAGAAGGTGGGGGAAGACAAGTCTGAACTTCAGACTTTTTAGGGGCTAAGGAACACCCCCACTCGCGTGGGGAAGACCCACCCGCTGCCTTACTCACAGCAAACAATTACTCCTCTACCGCCCCAGAAGCTTTCATCCGCAGCCGCTGTAGGCGCTGCGCCCGTGTTTTTAAACGGCTAAAGACCACCATCGCCACCAATAAAAAGCCAATAGCAATACACACACCGCTAATCGGTCGTTCAATAAAGGTCAGCATATCACCACGGGATAGCAGCAGCGCACGTCTGAAGTTTTCCTCCATCATCGGCCCTAGAACAAAGCCTAACAGCAAAGGCGCTGGTTCAAACTTTAGCCTAAGTGCAATCGCCCCGAAAATCCCAATGCATAGCACGATCGCCACATCAAAAAGATTGTTATTAGTGCTATACACACCCAAACAAATAAAGAGCAGAATGGCGGGGAAAAACAGACGATATGGCACCGATAAAATCTTTACCCACATGCTGATGAGGGGTACATTCAAAATCATCAGAAAGAAGTTACCAATCCAGAAACTAACCATTAAGCCCCAAAACACATCTGGATGCTCAACCATCATTTGTGGCCCGGGCAGCACATTATGAATCATCATGGCACCCAACATTAAGGCCATCACAGCATCACCCGGAATACCTAGGCTTAAGGTAGGAATAAAAGCGGTAATTGCTGCGGAACTATTAGCCGCTTCCGGACCGGCAATACCTTCAATCGCACCATGACCAAATTTCTTCGAGTTTTTATTGACCTTCTTCTCAATCGCATAGGAGATAAAAGAAGCTATCGTGCCACCAGCCCCTGGTAGCACCCCAAAGAAAGAACCAATACCGGCACCACGACCGATAGCTGAAGCAGAGCTTTTTAATTCATTTTTTTCAACTCGCATCGCACGCCAACCAATTTTGCTACTTGTGGTTTCTTGTCCTTGAGCGATCCGATTGGTATTACGTAACACATCAGAAATGCCAAATAAGCCCATCGCCACCGCCACCAAAGCCAGCCCGTCTTGTAGCTCCAGAAGATTAAAAGTAAAGCGCGCTATACCGGTATTTACATCGGTACCGACAATACCAAAAATCAAACCGATCACCACCATGGCAATGCCTTTAAGTGGGGAGCCGCTACTTAAGGTTGAGGCCGCCAATAAACCCAACAACATTAAAGAAAAATACTCTGCCGGGCCGAATTTAAAAGCAATCTTCACAAACAGTGGACCGGCCACATTAATTAAGATCACCCCGATGGTGGCACCAATAAAAGAAGCGATCATGGCCATCATCAAAGCCACGCCGGCTCTACCCTGACGCGCCAAAGGATGACCATCAATACTGACCACCGCATGCGTCGGCGTACCCGGTAAATTCAACAAAATCGTTGTCACCGCCCCACCGTAGCTGGAACCATAATAAAGGCCAGCTAGCATCATTAATGCGGTGGCCGGTTCTAAACTATAGGTTAGCGGCAACAGCATTGAAATAGCCGTTAAAGCACCGACCCCCGGTAGCACGCCTATGAGGTTGCCAATAAAAACGCCGATTAAGGCAAAGAATAAATTATGCAGATGAAAAGCGGTTTGTACGCCTAATACAATGTTATCCCACATACGCTATCCCATTAACCCCATGTAAAGAGTGGAAATTGAATCTGTAAGCCATAGCGAAATAGGCCCACTGCCACCACTGTCAACACCACACCAATCATGAGATTAGTAAGCCGGGAATTTCTTCTATCCGCAAACGCGGCTAGCGTGCACATCACAAAGGTCGCTGGAATTAGCCCACCGTATTTGCCAAGGAGGATAAATGCGAGCACGGATGCGATGATGGTAAGCCACGTGATGACTTGCTCCTTAAAACTCAAACTATGCTCTTCGACCCCCTCATTGATACTCGTTTCAACAGGCTCGGGACTAAACAACAAAAGCAACGCCAAAAAAGCTAAGACACAGCCAAGAATCAACGGGAAATACCCTGGTCCCATGCGTGCCAAGCTTCCCAACTGATAATTTAAACTTCCGACTATCGTAGGCACAGCCAATATCAGCATCAGCAACACTGACCACAGCTCCTTACGATTCACCTTAAAGCGCATACAGTACATCCCTAAAATTAAATCAACGATACGACAATGACTTTTTTAACGTCATGCGATATTGTAAATGCTTAGATAGCTTTCAGTCTGCCAATACAGCTGAGAATACTATTCCTCCGCTACAGCCCATGCTAATACCTGCTGCTGTATATAATCTCTATCTAAGCGCTCTTGCTCTAGACGCCCTTGCTGATAAACACCACGACGTAGATTTTGAAATAAATGTTGCTCCGCCTCAAGCAAGCATTCCGGTGCTTTAAAGACCGAGTGAGGCTCCTCCACCATCCGCTCCGCAAAGCGCTCAACGGTAGCGGCATCCATCATCAACGCCTTCAGCTGGGGCACCTTAGTGCGCGCCTGACTGAGCATGGCAAAGCCTTCGGAGTCAATGTCACCCCAATAAGCCACTCGTTTATCGGCCAACCACTCCGCCCCTAACCAACTTAGGTTTTTACCGCCACCAGCAACAGCGATGGTCTCCGGAATATGGCTCAAAGCCAAACAGGACTGCTCATTTTCAATAATTAAAATATTGTGTGCTGGCAAAGGCATGTGCCATAGCGTCTCCGTTGAGAGGCGTAAAATCGACATCCCCGCCAACGCCGCCAAGGGCTTAGGGCATAGAGGTCGCACCAATAGCCAATCACGCGGCTTTTCCAGGCAAGCTAACCAAGATGATAAGCCACCGGCAGCGCTGATCGCCCCCTCATGCAACACATCTAAAATAGCTTCGAGCAAATAACCATGCTGCTCAATAAATTTGGTATCAACACCCACGACCGGCAGGGCTCTTAAGTATTCACCTCGCCCCATCTGCGCTTGTAACTGTGGCAAGACTCCTAACAATAAGCGCAGCTTGTCCTCGCTCATGGCTTCTAAGGTGGCTAAATGCTTAATCAAGGTCGTGCGTAGACTCACTGAGTCTGTCGCGCCAATCCCCGTTACCAAAGTATGCAATAAGCGCTCTGAGCTCTGCCATTGCTGATAAGCCGAGGCGCCAATAAAACGCATTAATCCGGCCGCATCGTGCACCACCCAACGCACCGGCAACCTCTGTTCGGCCACCGACTGAAAGCGCTTAAGCTCCCACACCACCTCACAGGCAGTATTCGCCAAGCTGCGCTCCAAGGCTTGCCATTGTTGATAAAAAGCTTGAAAGTGCGCCGTATGCGCAAGAATGTCCTTAGCGCTTTTGGGTGGTTTTAATGGTAGTGTCAGCGGAAACTCAACCTCGCCGGCTAATACACTGCGGTAGTTTTTAGCATTATCCAAAAAGCGACTACGCCAACGCTCGCGCGCTGTCGTCACTAACACACCCCAGTCCGGTGCCTTACTGCTCATACACTTGAACCCCTTGGCTCTGTGCATATTGCTTTAAGTCCCGCTGACGCTTAGCCTGCTGCTCGTCAATCAGCTCCCAACTAATTTCTCGTAATCGACTTTCATGAGTTTCAGCCTTACGCTCCGTCAAAATCAAACTGCGTGCCGCTTCACGCGCCACATTCAGATTTTTATAAGGCGTAATTAAGTTCACATGTAACTTTAATGCCTTAAACACCTTAATCACTCGTGCCGCCACACCCTCTGCTGCATTCGAAAAAGCCTCATCTAAAAACACCGTCGCATACACCGGATACTCCTCATCCTTAGGCGTCAATACATAGGCTAAGCTAGCTGCTACAATCGTACCGGCAAAGGCCTCCTTTTCACCACCTGATTTACCGCTAGAGGAATCCAATACATCCAACACTTGCTCTGTGCCCAACTGAATTTCTTCAGCATAAAAGGACATTTGTTTACGCGGATCCAATAAGCGCTCATCATCCACACGACTGGACTCCAAGGCATTCTTTAAAATACTGACCACATCATTTACCAAGCTAAAGCGCTTATCCTGATCGGCATCATTCATACTACTTAAGGCCAAATTCATTTTTTGCGTAAAATCTTGAATCGCAGGATAGCGCTCACGGCGTGGATTCAGTTTTAAATAACTATTGGGTCTGAATTCTGTTTTACTCAGCACCCGATTAATCCGGCTGATACGATCGCGAATATCAGCGAACTCCGCTTCAATATTGGTATACAGTAAAGCAATCGATTGCGTCATATTTTTATTTAAACGCTCCTGATATTGCTCAACTAAGACAGGCAAGCCTTCTTTTTCCAAATACTCAAGATAGGTTAAGGCGTCATACAGTGCTTCAAAACCACTCACCCAATCCACGGTATAAGGCTGCCATTTTTCTCGTCCTCTAAAGCCACCTAATAAACTCGCTACCGCTTCCTTATCCTTGATTTGGCGATTCTGTGCTTGAGCATACTCTCGCTCCAGGGCTTTACTAAGCGCATAATAAGCTGATTTATCACTCTCATCATATGCGTCTAATCGCAGTGCCAGACGAGCTTGCACCACCTCATCCAAGGTCTCTTGAGCCAAGGGTAATTTCTCTGCATGTTGAGTTTCGGCTGATTTTAATGCGTTTTCCAGAGCGCCGATTTTTTTGTTTTGCGCCTCTTTTTGCTTTTGAATCGTGACAACTGCTTTTTTGGCCTCCTCCCAACGGATTTTGGCCTGTTGTAAATCGCCTTGATCATCTTCCAAAGCTGCTAAGCGTTTACTTAACTCCTCACGCTCTTTTTCATAACGTGGCACATCAATACTATCCCAGTCAAAGGTCAACAATTGCTGACACCATTGACTTTGCTCACGATAGTCATCCCGCTGCTGTTGGCTTTTCTCTGCCTGCGCTTTGGCCGTGACTAACGAGGCTTGCGATGCTTGCTGCTGCGCCAATAACAAATTCAGTTTGGCTTTAGCGTCAAAACCCAATTGCCATTGACGTCGATCATCGACTTTGTGACGATCTTTTTTCTCAAAAGAACCCTGTTTCAGGTGGATTAAACCCTCTACCGTCATGGAGTAAGGCGTACGATTCAATTCCTCCACCGTGTCTACACACCACAGATCAAAGCGGCTTAAATGATTTTTAAGCCACTTTTGATATGCGTGCTCACGCCAAATCAATTTTTCTAAAAAGCCGCCCGCCTCAAAAAAGCTCACCGTTTGCGTCACTGCACCCACTAGCTCCACGCTTAGGTTTAAACCTAAATGACGTTGATTCAACCAGCGCGTAACACGCTTAGCATCCGCTTCCGGTACCAATAAATTCAATTTACGCTGACCCAAGGCACGCTCAATTGCCCCTTTCCAGGGCAACTCAAGTTCTGCCACATCGATCAATTCGCCAATAAAGACCAACTTTTCTTCGGCAATCCCCAGTTCTTCCACCATACGATCGCGCAGCTGTTGATATTTAATATCAATATTGGAGTTAGGACGCTGTTGCATCTCATGAATCAGCGAACTTAATTCCCGGTACTCAGCATCAAGCTCAATTAGCTTTTGTTTGTTGGCAAAAAAGGCTTCTTCAAGGCGCGGCAATTCAAACTCCGCTTGCCGCAGCTGCTCATTGGCCACACGCTGATTATCGCGATACACGCTGCCTACTAAGTCATGCCCTAACTGTAAATCACGACATAGCTTCTGATAGCGCTGACTGTCACGCACCATACGTCCCAGACGCTCCTGCAATGCACTCAGCTGTTGACGCAAAGGCTCAATTTGACTGCCGCCCAACTGCAGATAAGCGGCGTAGCATTGATCCGTATAAGCGTCTGCCCTTTGCTCTTCTGCACTTAATCGCTCCATCGCCTCTTTAAGCACCGCCATTTCTTCCTCTAAGCGATGAATGCGCTCAGCTAAAGCGATAACTTGTTGCTTTGCTTCAAAAATGGGTAGACCAGCCTTATCTTGCTCCAACTGCCCTAGCAGCTTTTCAACTTCCTGCAATGCTTGATGAAGGGGCAGTAATCGCTGCAAATGCTTAACTCGCTCGCGCGTATCCACCAAGCGCTCATGCGTGGCTAAAAGATCGGCAAACTCGTGCACAATATCACGTGCTAATTCCCGGATATTACCGGGCTCCAACACCAATTCCCGAATCAGTTTGGTTAAGTCATCAATCTTTTTTAAACCCAAGGCACGAGCCAATAAGGCAGGGGCGTTTTCATTCCCCATGGTGAGTTTTTGTCGATAAACCGTCTGATATTCGCTGAAACGATCGTCAAAACAACGTAAATTGACCTGTTGCTCAACCCAACGCTTAAACTCGCGCATGCTTGACTTAGAAAAAGCGTCCAACAGCGTTTTAAGACTAATATCCTCATCGGCAATAAAATACAGTTTATTAACATCACTGTAGCTGTTACTGGCATCTTTGATAAAAAATATCGCCATCAAGCTCACGACACTGCCACCGTCGAACTGATACTGCGCCCGCAAACCAGTCACCACCGCCTTAGGACGTTTATTTAAGACACGGGTACCGGCGCCGTCATGCGAGGTGCCGTAGCTACCCCGCATATAAGACACTAGATTTCTATCACGCTTATCGCCCTGGGCCGCAGCAATATTAAAACTGGCACGACCAGGTGCTTGTAATAAGGCCATTAAACCGTCGATTAAGGTGGATTTACCCGAGCCATTGTCCCCGGTGATGAGCGTGCCCTCTCTATCGATGGGTGCCGTATGTATGCGCTCAGAAAAAGAACCCCAATTGTAGACCGAGATTTCCGATAAACGTACCTGCCCTTTTCTGCCGCCGGTTTCGATACCAGCCGCGGCATAGTCACCGTACAAATCCAATTGTGAATTACTCATCTGCTACTCCAGCATCAACTTGTGCCAATTGACGGTACTCCGCTAACATCGTCTCCAAAAACTGTGCATTCACAACGTAGCGAATAATCGGGGTAATTTCATAACGTTCACCACTACTTACGCTCAATAAGAGTTTACGCTCCACAAAGTTTTTAAGACTACTGACAAGGCGCCGTCGATCCTTACTCGCATGCTGAACCAATGCAGTAAAGGGCGTCAATTGCGCCTCAATACGCTCAATATCAATCATCACTTTCTGCTCACCCGCCGTCTGTCGCTCCTGATAATGCTTACGTAGAATCAACAACAATAAGGTATCCAGCACGCTTAATGAACGTGGGGCAATCAGCGAAGACACATCATTTTCTTCCTCACTGACTAGATCCTGCTCCGTCGGCTCTCTAGCGATAAACGCCACACCCTCAATCTCATCCAGCACCAAATAAATATAGATTTGTCGCAAGTAATCACGAATCTGCTGCTGATAATGACATAAGCTACTAAACAACTGCGGATTATCGGCATGCAACACAATGCTGTTTTTTAACAAATAAACTAATGCACGACGCAACTCAGCCGGCAGATTTTGCACGGGCTCAGTGCTTTGTGTTTGTTCTGTATCTTGAATCTCTTCGCTCATGTTCTACCCTGTGCTAAATCACTAGACTATCCAAAGACGGCGGAAAACTCTCTGCACTTAGTAAAAGCTTAGGCACCGACACTCGAAGCGGCTGCTTTCTATCGTAAATCACAAAGCTTTCACGCCCCGTCAATTCCACGGCATCTATGGCCTTAGCCAAGCGCACATAGACCATTAACTCCTCCAAACCCAAATGAATCACTCGGCGCTCTGCTAATTCCTGGATGGTTCTCACCCCATCTTGTTGCAGAATTTGATGGAGCTCACTGACCACCGCCATCGTATTCACAGTTTCCAATTCGGCCAACACATGGGCATCCAAATGCTGCAAATTCTCCTCTTCATCGGTATTAATTTCTAGGCGTTCTGCCGGTGCTCGCAGGCGCCATGCATCCAAGGAGAAAAAAGAAATGGGTTCAATGGCTAGACTAAGTGCGGTTTTTTGACGCAACATGGCGGGGTCGATATCCAACGCAATCGCTGCCTTTTCCAACTCAATCATCAGGCGGTTGACCTGATGATTTTCCGTGGCCTGACCACTCTCAATATATTGACGTAGCTCCTGCTCTGTACGGCGACGCATACGAATCACTTGATCGCTTTCTTTAGAAAGCACCGTCAACAACTCTGCCAAATAATATTGCTGTGATGCAGTCAAATACCCTGCCGCATCACTTTCTGCCAAGAACCGCAATTGCTCACGAAACTCCTGCTGCCGATGCGGATCACATAACAATTGAAAAAAACCATCAAAGGCACTACCCGCCTCGGTTCTAAGCAATTCCGCTTCCTGATCCATCAGCTTTTGTAGAATTTCGCCACGGGTGGCATCATCTGTGATCATTTGCGTGCGAATATCCTTGTCAAGTAGGCGAATCTCCTCCTCTAAATGACGAAAATCTCCGCTTAACTGAAAGGCAAGATGATATACCTCACGCATACGCTCACGTTTGGTGGCTTCATCCAACTCAATAATCACCCCTGCCTCAATGGCATCAATTTCAGCCTGAATCTCGGTTTTTTTCTGCTGCAGATGGGCTAACTTATCCTCTGGCTCCGTACTAAACGCCACCACACAATCCCGCACCGCCTCCTGCACAATCCTCAAGTGTGAGGCTGTGGTACCGGCAGAACGCTCATCCAAGGCCTTAACAAAACGCAATGCGCTCTGAAAAGCATCGGTGGTACTAAGTTGATCATTTAATTCACGCAAATAGCCTTGCTTAATCCATTGATTTAAATAGGTAGTGGCAGGCGTATTACTCTCCCAGACACCCAGATCACGGCTCTGCACCAATTCCGCATCTAATAACTGACGTGCCTGTCCATAGGTGACCTCAGCATTATCACTAAAAAGTGTCTCAATAAAAGCAAAAATATAAGGCGCATTATCGGCACGCAGCAACACCCAAGCCTGATGCTCCTCAAAATAGCGACGATATTGCGCTTGCGCAAGTTGAAAGTTCATTTTTACTCTAGGACCTAGGAATAATTTATCAGTATATTGGATTTATAGTAATCCCCCCTTTTTAATAGCCGTTGGCAGTAGAATTATTTAATGTTTGTTGTTGTAATTTTTGCCTCGGTCTGATGCCACCTAATGCTATGTTGGCGTTTATTATTATGAGTCCAGCGCCAAGCAGTCGCTTAGTGCTGAACTTTGAATTTAATTTACATGATTTATTATCCCTTACCCTTGTTGAATAACTGCCTTAACTACGTTTTCCAAACTTGCTCAACTGATAGGTTTGCTTGGGGCTAGTTGCTTTGTCTGGCAGGGTCATTTCTAGCTTGATACTGCAGCAAGACGCTTCAACGATCTACGGCATTGAGTTCAACTACTGGGTCGCTAACTGGGTCGCTAACTGGGTCGGTTACTGGGTCGCTTACTGAGTCGCTTAAGTTGAATTTTAAATTTGTGGAGACTGTTTTTCATTTTAGGCTCCTCAAATATATTTGATGCGCACAGAGGCTCCTCAAAGGAACTACACCACTTTTCGTCCTTCAGCTATACTTAACAGCTCAGGGAAACATAGTACAGCAGGTCTGTTGCCACTGGCTGCTCGAAGCTCTTTTAATACACCGCCCTCACGCAAGCTACGTAACAACCCAAGTATGAACACTGTAAACTATATTTTACCTAGAATCACTAGTGAGCTTAACCTAAAACCCTCTCACTTAGTTTTTTCAAGTGCACTGATGAATTTATTGGACACAAAAAATTAACATAAAAATAGCCCCGACGTATCAACTACCTCGGGGCCACATAGGCTCTCACGACCCTAACGTAGAGTAAAGAATTACTCCTCGTCTGCTGCTACCTCAGCTTCCTGCTGCTCAGCGTAATCAACTAGCTCCATATAAGCCATCGGCGCATTATCACCTTGACGGAAGCCCATCTTAAGAATACGGGTGTAACCGCCTGGACGGTCTTGGAAACGAGGACCTAAGTCATTGAATAACTTGGTAACGGCATCACGATCGCGTAAGCGCGCAAAAGCCAAACGACGGTTAGCAACTGTAGGGTTTTTGGCAAGTGTGATTAAGGGCTCAATCACACGACGCAATTCCTTAGCCTTAGGCAGGGTGGTTTTAATCGCTTCATGCTCGATTAAAGAAACAGACATGTTACGGAACATGGCGGTACGGTGAGCTGAAGTACGGTTAAGTTTACGTAAACCTTTACGATGACGCATAATACATTCCTAAAAATTAAATCTTATTAATAGCTTTGAGTGCCTAAGCACTAAAACTCGCTAGACCGGTTCTTCTATCTGCAAGGCAGCGGACCGGGTTGGTATCAATATTCGCCATAAAAGCGAATCGATTATTTTACAATAAAGAGCAGGCCATAAGTGTATGGCGCCTGCTCTTTTTATAAAAATATTAAGGGCGCTCTAAACCAATGGGCGGCCAATTTTCAAGCTTCTGACCAAGGGTTAAGCCACGTGCGGCCAAGACCTCTTTGATCTCATTAAGCGACTTACGACCCAAGTTGGGCGTTTTAAGTAGCTCATTTTCAGTGCGCTGAATCAGATCACCAATGTAGTAAATGCTCTCTGCCTTCAAGCAGTTAGCAGAACGTACGGTAAGCTCTAACTCATCCACCGGACGTAATAATACCGGATCAATCTGAGGCGTACCACGAGCTGGTGCTTCAATCTCTTGAGGATCACTTTCAAGTGCGGCAAAGACAGAGATTTGATCCATCAAAATACGAGCCGCTTCGCGTACCGCTTCTTCAGCAGAAATAACGCCATTAGTCTCAATATCGAGAATCAAACGGTCTAAGTCAGTACGCTGCTCAACCCGCGCGTTTTCTACCGCATAACTAACGCGACGGATCGGGCTGTAAGATGCATCTAACACGATACGACCTAAGGTATGCTGACGATCTTCTTTTAAAGTGCGCACATTACCCGGTACATAACCGCGGCCCTTTTCTACCTTAATCTGCATTTTTAGCTCGGCCTTTTCAGTCAGCGTCGCAATTAAGTGATCAGGGTTAAGAATCTCTACATCGTGTGGTAACTCAATATCCGCTGCAGTCACTGGGCCTTCACCCGTCTTATTAAGCACTAAATTGACTTCCTCACGGTCGTGCAATTTAAATACCACGCCTTTAAGGTTAAGCAGGATATCAACCACATCCTCGCCCACTCCTAAAATAGTGGAGTACTCATGCACCACGCCATTAATCTGTACTTCAGTCACGGCAACGCCGGTCATGGAAGATAATAAGATGCGACGTAAGGCATTACCTAAGGTGTGACCGAAACCGCGCTCAAACGGCTCCATAATCACTTTGGCTTTAAAGTCTGATTCGGCTTTAACCTCGATAGAACGAGGCTTTAAAAATGGTTGTACCATGTGAAATATTCCTTTTCAATACCCTCGGCTCGTTACACCGATAAGGCTGATGGATAATAAACAAGTGTGCTGAAGGGAACCCTTCGAATCAAGAGAATGCGATGATATTGTAGACTAAGAAGCGGTCTACAAGCTTAATACAGCACGAATAAAAAATTCGTGCTGTATTGATTGTATATTAACGAGAGTACAACTCAACTACGAGTGACTCATCAATATCCTGTGCCACATCACTACGCTCAGGCGCTTGCTTAAAGACACCTGAGAACTTAGCAGCATCAACCTCAACCCACTGAGGTAGGCCGATACCAGAAGCTAAATCCATTGCTTCTTTGATGCGCAATTGCTTTTGTGACTTTTCACGGACAGAAATCACATCACCAGCTTTAATCAGCATGGATGGAATATCAGCTTTATGTCCGTTAAGCTCAATCGCGCCGTGAGCCACTAACTGACGTGCTTCTGCACGTGTTGAGCCAAAGCCCATGCGATATACAACGTTATCTAAACGTGACTCAAGTAATTGAATCAAAGTCTCACCGGTATTACCACGGCGGCGTTCAGCTTCTTTGAAGTACTTACGGAATTGCTTCTCTAGTACACCGTACATACGCTTAAGTTTTTGTTTTTCGCGTAACTGTACACCGTAGTCAGAGGTACGTTGACCTGAAGTACGACCGTGCTGACCAGGCTTAGAATCAAATTTACACTTAGAATCGATTGGGCGACGAGCGCTCTTTAAGTTTAAATCGATACCTTCACGACGTGAAAGTTTACATTTTGGACCAGTATAACGTGCCATTTTATTCCCTTAATCCTATATTAGATGCGACGGCGTTTTGGCGGACGGCAACCGTTGTGGGGAAGTGGTGTTACGTCAGTAATACTAGTAATCTTGATACCTAGTGCATTTAGTGAACGGATAGAAGATTCACGGCCAGGGCCAGGACCTTTTACACGTACTTCCAGGTTTTTAATACCATATTCTAAAGCTTCACGTCCCGCTGACTCGGCTGCAACCTGCGCTGCAAAAGGCGTCGATTTACGAGAGCCTTTAAAGCCCGCGCCACCCGACGTCGCCCATGACAAGGTATTACCTTGACGGTCAGTAATTGTGATGATTGTGTTATTAAAAGTAGCTTGAACGTGTGCGATACCGTCCGTTACTACCTTTCTGATTTTTTTACGCGCACGACCTGCGCTAGAAGCTTTCGCCATAATTTGCTACCCCAAATTATTTTTTCAAGGACATAGCTGCACGACGCGGACCCTTACGAGTACGAGCATTAGTGCGAGTACGCTGTCCACGAACCGGCAGACCTCTACGATGGCGCATGCCACGATAGGTGCCTAAGTCCATTAAACGTTTAATTGATAACTGAACTTCACGTCGCAAATCACCCTCGATAGTGAACTGAGCTAATTGCTCACGAATCGCTTCGAGCTCTGCATCTGTTAAGTCTTTTACCTTTTTGGAGTATTCGATACCAACTGCCTCGCAAATCTGACGAGAGCGGCTGCGACCGATACCGTAAATAGCGGTAAGACCAATTTCTGCATGTTGATGCGGCGGAATGTTAATGCCTGCAATACGGGCCATGACTGTTCCTCTTACTTATGTCTACGCAGGATTAACCCTGACGTTGCTTATGACGTGGATCTGTACAAATTACACGCACAACTCCATGACGTTTAATAATCTTGCAGTTGCGGCAGATCCGTTTTACCGATGCCATTACCTTCATGGTTGACTCCTTAATTGTGCCGTTTATTTAGAACGGAAAACGATTCTTCCACGAGACAAATCGTAGGGCGTGAGCTCCACAGTGACTTTATCACCGGGCAGAATCCTAATATAGTGCATACGCATTTTACCGGAGATGTGACCTAATACCACATGGTCATTTTCCAGCTTGATGCGGAATGTTGCATTGGGGAGGTTTTCAATTACCTCACCTTGCATTTGAATGACGTCATCTTTTGCCATGCTTTTACCTAAACTTCCTATCTAATCATGGTCGAGCCGCGAAAGCTGGACTTTTTAAGTAGTGAATCGTATTGTTGTGACATTAAGTAGGTTTGTACCTGAGCCATGAAATCCATGCTCACCACAACAATAATCAATAACGAGGTACCCCCAAAGTAGAAGGGGATGTTTTGCCATTGCATCCGTAAGAATTCCGGTACTAAACACACTAAGGTGATGTAGATTGCGCCAACTAAGGTTAAACGCATCAGAATCTTATCGATATACTGGCTCGTTTGACGTCCCGGACGGATACCCGGAATAAACGCACCACTTCTCTTTAGATTGTCTGCAGTTTCTCGGCTATTAAACACTAAAGCGGTATCGAAAAAGCAGAAGAAAATGATCAACGCTGTAAACACGGTAATGTATAAAGGTTGACCAGGTTGCAAAGCCGCAGATAAGTCACTCAACCAACGAATTTCATTTGCCTGCGAAAAAAAGCTGGCAATCGTCGCCGGGAATAAAATAATGGAGGAGGCGAAAATCGCCGGAATCACACCTGCCATATTTAATTTTAACGGTAAGTGTGAACTCTGACCACCGTAGATTTTATTACCAACTTGGCGTTTTGCATAGTTCACTGTGATACGACGCTGAGCTCTTTCAACGAAGACCACAAAGGCTGTGATCACCACCACAATCGCAAAAATTGCTAAGGCTGCGATGGTACTGATCTGATTATTACTAACCAAATCAAACATATTAGACACTGCCGTCGGCATTTCAGCCACAATACCAGCGAAAATCAGGATGGAAATACCATTACCCAAACCACGCTCAGTAATTTGCTCACCCAACCACATTAAAAACACGGTACCAGTAACCAAGGAAACAACGGTCGTAAATACAAACATTGCACCCGGTGTAAAGACCAAGCCTTCAAAGTTTTGAATGAAGGAAGCAATACCAAATGACTGGAATAATGCTAACAGCACAGTGCCGTAGCGGGTGTATTGAGTAATCTTACGACGACCCGATTCACCCTCTTTTTTAAGGGCCTCAAGGGAGGGGACTACGGCCGTCATCAATTGCATAATAATTGATGATGAAATGTACGGCATAATCCCTAGTGCAAACACGGAGAAACGTGATAATGCACCACCCGAGAACATGTTGAAAAAGCCTAAGATACCATCAGCTTGGGTAGCGAACAAATCCTTCATCACATTCGGATTAATTCCGGGGACAGGAATATGTGTTCCTAAACGGAAAACTACCAAAGCGGTAACCAAGAACAGGATGCGCTTCATTAAGTCGCCATATTTAGCGCCGCTTTCTTGATTCCTTCTCTGTGCTTTAGCCAACTTTAACCCCTTTACTCAGCTAATGAACCGCCGGCAGCCTCAATCGCTGCTTTAGCGCCTGCAGTGGCTTTGATGCCTTTTAAGTTAACCTTGCGGGATAACTCGCCGGAGCTGATAACTTTAACAAAACGCACGCCCTGGCCGATGACACCCTCTTGCTTAAGCGTTGCTAAATCGATTTCATCTGCTTGCATTAATTGCAATTCTGATAAACAAACTTCAGCATTTAAATGCTTAGACATTGAGGTAAAGCCACGCTTAGGTAAGCGACGGTGAATTGGCATTTGACCGCCTTCAAAACCGACCTTATGGAAACCGCCGGAACGTGATTTTTGACCCTTGTGACCGCGGCCACATGTTTTACCTAAACCAGAACCAACACCACGACCTACGCGGCGACGTGCTGCTTTACTACCCTCAGCAGGCGATAATGTATTCAGTTGTGTTACTGACATCTCTATTCCTTTTTACGATTAAGCCTCAGACACGGATACTAAATAATCCACTTTACGGATCATACCGCGTACTTCAGGCGTATCGACTAATACACGACTGCTGTTAACCTTGCCCAGACCTAAGCCGCGCACGGTGGCACGATGGTCTTGTTTAGTGCCGATAACAGAGCGTACTAGAGTAACTTTAATTTTTTTCTCTGACATGGCTTACTCCAAAATCTCTTCTACCGTCTTGCCGCGCTTAGCTGCCACATCGCTTGGCGTCATGCACGATTCAAGACCGTTAAGAGTGGCGCGTACTAAGTTGTAAGGGTTACGTGAGCCATAGCTCTTAGCAACCACGTTACGTACGCCCATTACTTCAAAAATTGCACGCATTGGACCGCCTGCGATCACACCAGTACCCTCAGCGGCTGGTGAAATCAATACGGTTGAAGCGCCATGCTTACCGATCACGGTGTGGTGTAAGGTACCATTATTTAAAGGGATTTTAACCATACCACGACGACCTGCTTCCATCGCCTTTTGTACAGAAACCGGTACTTCACGTGCTTTACCCTTACCCATACCGACACCACCGTCACCATCACCAACGACGGTTAAGGCAGCAAAACTCATGGTGCGACCACCCTTTACTGTTTTGCTAACACGGTTAACGGCGATCATTTTTTCGCGTAAGCCGTCATCGCGTTCGTCAGTAGCTTGTCTACCTTGTGCTTTTGCCATTTGACTACTCCCTTAGAACTTAAGACCGGCTTCGCGAGCAGCTTCTGCCAATGCTTTTACGCGGCCGTGATAACGGAAACCCGAACGGTCGAATGCAACCGATTCGATCTGAGCGGCTTTCGCCTTTTCGGCAATGCGCTTACCAACGATGGCAGCAGCAGAAACATTGCCACTTTTAGCATTGTTGTTGCTTAACTCTTGGCGCACTTCTGGCTCAAGCGTAGAAGCAGAAACCAATACTTTGTCGCCTTCAGGCGAAATAATGTTTGCGTAGATGTGCGAGTTACTGCGGTAAACAGACAAACGAGCTGTCTGTAACTGAGCAATTTTGCGACGAGTCGCTGCTGCACGACGCAAACGAGATACTTTCTTATCCATGATTAATCCTTGTTTGCGCTATTATTTCTTCTTAACTTCTTTAAGCTGAACGTATTCATCAGCGTAACGAACACCCTTACCTTTATATGGCTCAGGTGGACGATAGCCGCGAATCTTGGCAGCTTGCTGACCAACGACCTGCTTATCGTAACCCTTAAGAACGATCTCGGTTGGTGAAGGCGTCTCAGCCGTCACACCCGCAGGCAACTCATGCAATACATCATGCGAGAAGCCTAGATCCATCTTGATCACATTACCTTGAACTTGAGCACGGTAACCCACACCCAATAAGGTCAAACGACGCTCAAAACCCTTACTCACGCCAGTCACCATGTTATTCAATAAGGCACGTAAGGTACCTGACATGGCTTTAGCAAAGCGGGTCTCGTTAGCCACTTCGAACGTTAATTCGTTATTTTCAAGTTTAACAATAACGTCACCGCTTAAGGCCTGGTTTAACTCACCTAAAGGACCCTTAACGAAGATATTATCATCGCTGATTTTTACCTCAACGCCGCTAGGTACAGCGACGGGATTCTTAGCAATACGTGACATAGACATAGTAATACTCCTTATGCTACGTAGCAAAGAACTTCGCCACCAACGCCTTCTGAACGTGCTTTACGATCAGTCATCACGCCGCGCGATGTTGAAACAATGGTCACACCTAAACCGTTCATCACTTGAGGAATATCACCGCTGGCTTTGTATACACGAAGACCAGGACGGGACACACGCTCAATGCGTTCGATTACAGGACGACCTGCGTAATATCTCAAGGCAATCTCAAGCTCAGGTTTAGCTTTTTCGCCTTTTACTTCAAAACTTTCGATATAACCCTCATCTCTAAGCACGGTAGCAATCGCTACTTTAAGCTTTGAGGAAGGCATAGAAACCGATACTTTCTCGACCATCTGCGCATTGCGGATGCGAGTTAACATGTCGGCGATTGGATCGCTCATGCTCATAATTCTTCTCCCTACCAGCTAGACTTGGTTAAACCAGGGATCTCACCCTTATTACCAAGCTCACGTACTTTGTGACGACTTAAACCGAACTTACTGAGCACACCACGTGGGCGACCAGTAATTGCACAACGGTTACGCAAACGAGTTGGATTAGCGTTGCGAGGTAACTGTTGTAATTCCAGACGAGCTAAATAGCGCTCTTCGTCTGTTTTTGAGGTGTCATTAATGACCGCTTTTAATGCTGCACGTTTAGCTGAGTATTTTTCAACTAACTTAGCACGCTTAAGATCGCGGTTGATAAGTGATAATTTAGCCACAACGTTGCCCCTAATTAATTACGGAATGGGAAACTGAAAGCTTTTAATAAAGCCTTTGCTTCCTCGTCGGTTTTAGCAGTGGTCGTGATGCTGATATTCAAGCCACGTAATGCGTCGATTTTGTCGTACTCAATTTCGGGGAAAATAATTTGTTCTTTTACACCGATATTGTAGTTACCGCGACCGTCAAATGAACGACCGGACACACCACGGAAGTCACGCACGCGTGGTAGAGCAACGTGAATCAAACGATCCAAGAACTCATACATACGACGACCACGCAAAGTAACCATACAACCGATTGGGTAATCTTCGCGGATTTTAAAGCCCGCAATCGCTTTACGGCTCTTAGTAATGACTGGCTTTTGACCAGCAATCTTACCTAAATCAGATACCGCATGCTCAATGACCTTACGATCTGCTACCGCCTCAGAAACACCCATGTTAAGAGTGATCTTGCTAATGCGAGGCACTTCCATCAAGCTGTTGTATTTGAATTCTTCCTTCAAATCAGCAGCGATTTTGCTGTTATATAAATCTTGTAAACGAGACATTCATCTACCCCTTATTACTTCTCGCCAACGACTTTGTCGTTAGAGCGGAAAACACGAACCTTGCGACCGTCCACTTCCTTGATGCGAACCTTGTCAGCTTTACCGGTTTCCGGGTTAATGATAGCCACATTCGAAATATGAATAGGCATTGTCTTATTAACGATACCACCAGGGTTGTTAAGCATTGGATTAGGCTTAGTGTGCTTTTTAGCCACATTAACACCCTCGACAATGACCTTGTCCTCACCAACACGCGCTAACACAACACCGCGACGCTTTTTGTCACGACCTGCCAGTACGATAACTTCATCACCTTTACGAATACGTTGCATCGTGGCCTCCCTAGATAACTTCCGGAGCCAATGAAACGATCTTCATAAAACGATCGCCACGTAACTCACGAGTTACTGGACCAAAGATACGAGTTCCGATTGGTTCTAACTTTGTATTTAACAATACGGCTGCATTACCACCGAAGCGGATTAATGAGCCATCTCTACGACGAACACCCTTTGCGGTGCGAACAACGACTGCGTTGTAAATTTCGCCTTTTTTAACGCGACCGCGTGGTGCTGCTTCCTTTACAGTGACTTTAATAATGTCACCGATTTCAGCGTAACGGCGCTTAGAGCCGCCCAACACCTTGATGCACTGTACTTTACGCGCACCAGTATTGTCAGCCACGTCTAACGTGGTTTGCATTTGGATCATGATAGTTCCTGTTCCAACTTAGTTACATATACGGTGTGCGTCTTATTTTTATAAATACACAGCACCGATCCCATTTAAGAGACTTACGGCAAGTAGCGCAAAAGACACGCCATGATGATGAGTAAGCCATCTTGAATATAACCAGTATTGGCCCCGTCAGATAATGCGCTAAGTTGCTACATCACCCTGGGTTGAAATCTCTGGATAAACTTCCACTTTATTAAGTGAATCTATGAGTATACGCCCTTTAAATTGATAGATCAAGGACTTGTAGCCTTTATCGCCAAAAAGTGTTGTTTTATTTAAGCTTTTTGAATTGGTACCACATAAAACTGCGCTGCTGGAAAATGCTTTTGCAGATAATCTTGCAAATAGCGTTGCGTATCCATGGCAATTAATGAATCTTCTGAATCATGATGCGCATTATAGATCAGCCCATGTAAGGTTATTTGATACTGTCTTAAGGCATGCAGGCTCAACAAGGTGTGATTAATACTTCCTAAGCGACCGCTAGTCACTAAAATACAGGGATAGCCTTTAGTGGCGATATAGTCGATACAGAGCAATTCCTCAGTCAGTGGCACCATCAAACCGCCCGCCCCCTCCAATAGCACCACCTCATAACGCTCAGCTAACACCTGAGTTGCTTGCTCAATCAAGGCCAAATCCAGGCTTTTATTTTCCAATTTCGTCGCTAAATGTGGTGATGCGGGATAAGCAAAGATTTGCGGCGCCGTCAGCCCCTCTTTATCCTCCAAAAAGCGCTCATCTTCGGCCAAACCCATCCATCGGCGATGCTCTTCAATATCTTCGGATAAAAACTCACAACCCGTTTGTACCATTTTTTGCGTGATCACGGCTCGACCTTGAGCCATCAGCTCACGCGCCAAAATACCAGTACCAACGGTCTTACCAATATCCGTATCAATACCGCTAATAAAATAAATGCCTTTTTCTAGTTTCATGATGTGATGCTCTGCGCCTTTTGCAATTAAAATTTCTTTGTGCGTTATGATGCTGATAACTTCATCCTAAAGAGATTGAAATGAAATGCTTAATCCAACGGGTCAAAGAAGCCCAGGTACTCATTGATAATAAAGTTCACGCTCAAATCGATCAAGGGCTGTTGGTGTTTGTCTGTGCTGAGCCTCAGGACACCGAAGCAACTGTTAAAAAGGCCGTTGACAAGCTACTCAATTTACGTATTTTCAGCGATACTGAGGCGAAGATGAATTTATCGCTACAGCAAATCAATGGCGGTATGCTGGTAGTGAGTCAATTTACCTTGGCAGCCGATACTCGTCGCGGCAATCGACCAAGTTTTATCAATGCCGCCGAGCCCGCATTAGCTAAAGCACTCTATGATGCCTTCCTCGCTTATGCCAACAGCCTACACCCAACGGTAGCAAGCGGCGCTTTTGGCGCGGATATGCAAGTGCAGCTTATCAATGACGGCCCAGTGACTATCCCCATGAGCTTTTGATCCGCAAAAAATAATGAGCAAGGAATGCGTCACTCCTTGCTCACTAGACCGCTATCGTAGTAACTTAGATTAACGCTCTACCGTCAGCATACGTGGGGTAATCATATTTTCAGGACGGAGGATTTCCTGTAACACATCCTCCTCCAGCAGACCCTCTTCACGCACTAGCTCCAACACAGCGCGTCCACTCGCAAAGGCCTTTTTAGCGATACGACTTGAGTTTTGATAACCGATATAGGGGTTAAGCGCCGTCACCAGTCCGATAGAGTTTTCTACTAAGTGCTTACAATGCGCTTCGTTGGCCGTAATACCCTCAATACATAGGCTACACAGCATATCTAAGGCGCGCTGCAATAAACGAGTAGAATCAAAGAGCTTATAGGCAATTAAAGGCTCCATCACATTTAACTGTAATTGACCAGCTTCAGCCGCTAGGGTAACGGCTAAATCATTACCAATAATCTCAAACACTACCTGATTCACCGCTTCAGGAATCACAGGATTCACCTTGCCCGGCATAATCGAACTACCCGGTTGGCGCGGTGGTAAGTTAATTTCCTGAATACCCGTACGCGGACCGCTAGACAATAAACGCAAGTCATTACAAATCTTGGATAGCTTGGTGGCGGTGCGCTTTAACATGCCAGAAAATAATACAAAGTCACCCATATCCGAGGTGGCTTCAATCAAATCCTTGGCAGCACGCACCGGATGACCGCTGATTTCAGCCAAGCGACGCACCGCAATGCCTTGATACTTAGGATCCGCATTAATGCCGGTACCAATTGCCGTACCACCTAAGTTCACATCTAACAACAGCTCAGGGGCCCAGCTTTCGAAACGCTCCAAATCCTCTTCTAAATTAGTCGCAAAAGCAAAAAACTCCTGCCCTAAAGTCATCGGCACAGCATCTTGCAACTGCGTACGACCCATCTTCAGGATATGATCAAACTCCTTACTCTTGGCTTTAAATGCCTCAATCGTGCAAGCAAGGCTCTCTAACAGGCGTTTATGACCTAATAATAAGCCTAAACGAATTGCGGTAGGATAGGCGTCATTGGTCGATTGAGCCATATTGACGTCGTTATTTGGGTGCAAGTGTTGGTACTCGCCCTTTTGATAACCCATATGCTCTAAGGCAACGTTAGCAATCACCTCGTTAGCATTCATATTGGTGGAGGTACCAGCACCCCCTTGAATCATATCAACCACAAACTGCTCATGATATTCACCAGCGAGAATGCGCTGACAAGCGTGAGTAATCGCCTCGTGCTTTTCCTTAGTCAGGCCACCTAATTCATAATTAGCATCCGCCGCAGCCTGCTTAACCACGACTAAGGCATTAACAAAATTTGGAAAATGCGACAAGGTGATCCCGGAGAGATCAAAGTTATTCACTGCGCGTAAGGTTTGTACGCCATAATAAACATCAGCCGGCACTTCTAGCTGACCGAGGAGATCTTCTTCAATACGATATTCTTGTGAGTGTGACACGATAGTTTCTTTTTTAAAAAATGGAATTTAAAATTATAGAACTTTTTTTGCGATGAAAAAATGACACAGCGCAACATAACAAATAAAATTTCATTTAGATGACAATTCATAATGCTACGCTAGCAGTACGCTAACAAGGGCTCCAGCTGTTGCCAATCCAATGCCGCATGTAATGACAAACGCACCCGCGCTTGCCCTTGTGGCACGGTCGGATAGCGTATGGGTAACGCATAAAACCCGGCTGCTTGCATAGTCGCTGCCTTTTCAATCGCTAATTGATTAGCCCCATAGATTATAGGCACAATATGTGACTGACTGCGACAATCCAGCCCTTTGGCTAAAATCGCTTGCCTTAAATCACGACTAAGACCTTGTAAATGCGCTCGCTCTTGCTGCATGCCAAGCATCTTTTTAAAGGCGAAGTAAGTCCAAGCCGCATTCACCGGTGGCAAATTCGTAGAAAATATCAAGGGTCGCATTTTATTAATTAAATACTCTCGAATCACCGGCGCACAGATTAAATAGCCACCCACCGAGGCAATCGCCTTACCAAAGGCGCCAACCAGAAAGTCAATCTGCGGCAGGACACCCTGCGCCTCAGCCACCCCCAGACCTCGCTCACCGTAGACACCAATCCCATGCGCCTCATCCACATACAGCATTACCTTGGGATACTTTTGCTTTAGTGCAACCACAGCCTGCAAATCCGCCACATCCCCATCCATGCTATACACACTCTCTAGCACCACAAAGACTTTATTAAGCTTAGGATCGGCTTCTGCCTCAAGCAGTAGCTGCTCCAGCTGCGCCAAATCCTGATGCTTAAAGCGTCGACGCTGCGCTTTGCTGAGACGAATGCCATCAATAATACTGGCATGGATTAATTCATCTGAAATGATCAGCGATTGCTCATCAGTCAAGGCCGGCAAGATGCCGATATTGGCATGATAGCCGCTATTAAATACCAGTGCCGCTCGAGCAAAGGACTCAGCCAACAAGCCTTCCAGTTGGGCATGCTCTTCAAACTGACCGGTTAACAGACGCGAGGAGGCGCTACCTAAGGCATGCATCGGCAAACCATAGGTGGCTTTAAACTCTTCTAATAGCGCTTTATCAAAGGAGAGTCCTAAATAATCATTTGAACTCAGATCCAGCATGGCCCCTGGCGCTTGTGGCGACAGCTTGATATAGCCACTATCCTCACGCTCAATGGCTTTAAAGCGACGGTAGTTATTTTGCGCCTGAAGCTCTGCTAATTGCTCTGCATAATGCTGATAAGCGTCCATCGATTACTGCTCCCCTTTAACAATGGCTTGTATTCCTTGAATTAATTGCTGTAGTTGCTGCTCATTAATCACGTAAGGCGGCATGGTATAAATTAATTTACCGAAAGGTCGTAACCAAATACCATGGGCTAAGCATTGCGCCTGTATCTCTCGCATCCGCACCGGCTGCTTCATCTCAACCACCCCAATGGCACCAAGCACGCGCACATCTGCTACCTGCGGCAAGGCTTTTAACTCACTCAGCCCCGCTCGCAGTTGCACCTCAATACGCGACACCTGATGTTGCCAATCGGATTTAAGTAGCAATTCGATGGACTTAGTCGCTACCGCACAGGCTAAAGGATTCGCCATAAAGGTAGGACCGTGCATAAAGGCCTTAGGCTCTGCGTTACTAATCGTCTCGGCAATGTGTGCTGTGGTCACGGTGGTCGCTAAGCTCATATAACCGCCCGTTAAGGCCTTACCCAAACACATGATATCAGCAGCCACATCCGCATATTCACACGCAAAAAGCTTCGCCGTGCGACCAAAGCCGGTTGCTATTTCATCTAATATCAATAACACATCGTAGGCTTTACAAAGCGCCGCCGCTTCACGCAAATACTGGGGGTGGTAGATACGCATACCGCCCGCCCCCTGCACAATCGGCTCAATGATCATGGCAGCGAGGCTGTGATGATGCTGCTCCAAGGCTTGGCGCAAAGGCTCAATCTCACTAGGATCCCAAGGCTGATCAAAGGCAGTTTGTGGCGCTGGCACAAATAGGCGCTGCGGTAAGGCTGAGCCAAAGAGACTATGCATGCCAGTAACCGGATCGCACACCGACATCGCATTCCACGTATCACCGTGGTAGCCCGAACGGGTGGTAATGATATTTTGCTTGTGACTTTGTCCTCGTGCCGCCCAATATTGCACCGCCATTTTCAACGCCACTTCAACCGCAACCGAACCTGAATCGGCATAAAAAATTTTGTCTAAGTGTGCCGGTAATATATCTAGCAGTGCACGGCCTAAATCAATGGCTGGCGCATGGGTTAAACCACCGAACATCACGTGCGACATGTTATGAATTTGCTCAATGGCCGCCTGATTGAGCTCTGGATGACTATAACCGTGGATCACACACCACCACGAAGACATGCCGTCAATTAACTGCCGACCGTCGGCCATCTGTAAATAAACCCCCTTTGCCGCATCTACTTTAAAGCTCGGCAAAGGCTCAGTCATGGAGGCATAGGGGTGCCAAAGATGTTGGCGATCGAAATCATCCGTTAAGTGCATCATTTATATCTTATTTAAAGGCTGGAAACTAGCTATAAACTAGCACTTGGCACAAGGGATAACAAGTAAATTTAAGCAAGCGATGAAAGAAGTTGAGGTCTTTTAAGCGGGATTAGCGGATGTTGACAATTACTCGGGCTGAGTACAAGCGCGCATCAGCGTAACCCCACCATCACTTGGCAATATGGCCGCCAATGAACGACAGCCATGAGGATCACACCACTCATAATCCGGCACAAACTCGGAACGGGTTAAGCGAATTTCTTGATGCTCAGTGATCATGGGCGTGTAATGATACCAACCATCTTTAAAAATGGCGCCCTCAGGCGGTTCCATACCAGCAGCAGAACCTCGGATCCGTGCCGCCTTGGCCACTAGCACGGGCTGAGGCAAGGCAGGATGAGGCTGCGCAGCCCCACCAAAATCCGCTCTTAACGCATCTTCTGAGTGAGCACTGAGCATCACCTCATAATCCTCTTCCCAGCGTACCTTTTCAATACTATGCACCCAAGCGAGGGTAAATTCTTGCGCCGGCACAAACTCGACCCTCGCATAAGCAGGCACCTCAGCGCTTGCCGCTAATTGCAAGCACACCCCCAAGGACAACTGAGCCAAGACAGTCGATATGGACATCAGCTAATTAGCCCTGATTCTGATTTGGTGAAGCCCCTAACTCTGTGGCGAGCACTGCAGCGCTTGAGCTCGATCCCTTAACTGTCAGCAGACCGGCTGCTTTATCACGTCGGTACTTGAGCAAATGCCATACGGCAAAGACAGCAACTAGGCCAAAGCCTGCGATATCAGAGTAAGAATTGGCCCAAACCAGTAAAGCGGCAGTAAGGATGACATAGACTCGTTCAAAAGGATTTAAACGCGTAAAAATAAAGCCTGTCGCCCCGCCAGCCCAACACACAATGGCAATGGCCGCCTTCAGCACCACGATCACGACTTCATAAAAATGGCTGTATTCTTGGAGCATTAAGGCCGGTGTATAAACTGCCATATAAGGCACCACAAAACCTGCAATGGCCACCCGCACTGCTTGCAGACTAATAGTAAAACCCGAGGCCCTAGCAATAGGGGCAGCAGCAAAACACGCCAATGCCACCGGTGGGGTTAAGTCAGCCATAATCCCAAAGTAAAACACAAACATATGAGACACAATCAGCGGCACACCCAATTCCAATAAGATTGGCGCTGCCAAGGAGCTGGTAATAATGTAGTTTGGTATGGTTGGAATCCCCATGCCCAAAACCAAACACGTGATCATGGTTAAAAATAAGGCAACAAATAAATTATCGCGCCCCACCGCAATCACCTGCCCACCAAACTCAGCAGCCACACCGGTTAAATTAATGATACCGATAATCACGCCAACTAAGGCACACGCTACCGCCACCGGTAAAGCATGACGTGCGCCCTCTGCCATTGACTGCAACGCCTCACTAACCGCACTACCGCTACCATCGCGTTTAAGCTTTAACACCACGACTAAAAAAGCAATAATTGCGAAAAAGGCGCTAACACCAAACTCTCTAAAACCTAAACACGCAATGCCCAATAGGATCCAGAAAATATATCGTAGGGCAGTATTCGAGACACCTTGGATAGCGGCTGCACCAAAAATCAGGATCGTCGTTAAACCCAAACCAACCGTGCCAGAGAAGAGCGGTGTATAACCTGAGAACAGCAAATACACTAAGCCAATAAGAGGAATTAATAAATACCACTTTTTAGCTAAGGCAGTCCAAGGGTTAGGGCATTCCTCCTTAGGCAAACCATGCAAGCCCTTTCTGCCCGCCTCAAAATGCACTGACATAAACACGGTGAAGAAATACAGCATGGCCGGGATAATGGCCGCCTTCACAATTTCCACATAGGGCACGTTAATCGTTTCGGCCATAATAAAGGCTACCGCCCCCATCACCGGCGGCATAATCTGCCCACCCATACTGGAGGTTGCTTCGACACCACCTGCAAAGGGCGCTGAATAACCAAAACGCTTCATCAATGGAATAGTAAACTGACCGGTGGTCACCACATTGGCCACGCCGGAACCATTAATCGTGCCCATGAGCCCTGAACTGACTACGGAGACCTTTGCCGGACCGCCACGATGGTGACCAACGGTACCCATCGCAAAATCACTAAACAAATCAATCATGCCGGCACGCTCTAAAAACGCACCAAATAAAATAAATAAGAAAATATAGCTTGATGAAACATAGGTAGGGGTACCGTATATCCCCTCCGTGCCAAAGGCTAAGGTCCCCACGATTTGGTCAAAACCATAGCCTCGGTGCATCAGGGCACCCGGTAAATACTCACCGAATAAGCCATAAGCTAAAAATACAGCGCACACAATCGGCAAGGCCCAGCCCATCATACGACGGGTCACATCAAAGACCAATATAATGGTCAAAATGCCGACCACCATATCAGCCTGCGTCATTTCACCCGCCCGTGCGGTCAAATCCGCTTCAAACACCCAGTGATAAAGACTTAAGACAAAACCGAGTAAGCCTAGCACCCAGCCTAATACCGGCACACGCTGCCCAAAAAAACGAGGCGCAATGGTATAGACCATTAAAATCACAAAACCCACGTGGATAGCGCGGGTTACTTGACTGGAAATAGGGCTAAAAGCCGCTGTATAAATTTGGAAACTTGAAAAAAGTACTGCCACCCAAAAAATTGCTCGTCCAAATTGAACCATGGGTTGCTTATCAGTTTCATTTAAACTCATGATTGATTCCGCTGATGCCATCAATGTTAATACGATGAATACGAGGTGTTAAAAAAAACTACCCCACAGCCTAGAATCGTCAGGCTTTGTGGGGTAAGTCTTAAGACAACAAAGGATCGTTACTCAATAATGCCTTTTTCTTTGTAGAACTTTTCAGCGCCTGGGTGTAGTGGCACTGGCATACCGGTCACGGCCTGCTTAATGTCCATGGCATTAATGGCATTGTGTGCATTTTTAAGATTATCCAACTTCTCATAGAGTACCTTAGTCATCTCATAGGCTAAGTCATCGGAGACACCCGAATGCGTCACTAAGTAATTAGGAATGGCTGCGGTTGGCACATCCTCGCTTTGACCATCATAGGTATTCGCAGGAATCACATCTGCTACATAGGCCTGTGAATCAATCTTGGCCAACACCTCTTTACTGATAGGAATCACTTTAATCTTGACCGCACTGGCTAAGTCACGAATGGAGGCCACGCCCAAACCGGCAGATTGTAGGGTGGCATCAATTTGACGGTTTTTCATTAATTCCACCGATTCCCCAAAGGATAAATACTCAACCTTGGAGAAATCGCCGTATTCAAGACCGGCAGCCTTAAAAATAGCACGTGCATTTAACTCCGTACCCGAACGCGCTGCACCAACGGAGATACGCTTACCCTTGAGATCGTCTAATGAATCAATACCACTTTCTGCATTCACAATAATATGTACATAGTTATTGTACAAACGACTCACGCCACGCAGCTTGTCTAACTTAGCTTTAAAGCCGGCTTCCTCACGACCATTCCAGGCATCCTCCACCGTATCCGCCAAAGAAAAACCTATTTCTCCGCGACCTGCTTGTAATAAGTTCATATTTTCTGCAGAAGCCTTTGTTACTTGTGCAGTAGCGCGCACATTGGGAATATTTTCAGCATAATGCTGCGCTAAGGCCACACCTACCGGATAATAAACGCCACTTTGACCACCAGTTAACACAGTAACAAATTGAGCTTTTTGAGCCAAAGCACTACCTGAGACTACCAACATTGCTGAAGTCGCAACACCAATAAGCCACTTTTTTAAAGCCATAATCAGTCTCCAAAAGACAAAGTAAGAAATCTGTGTGTGAATTTTAAAGCTTTTATCAAAATCTAAAACCTAGGATTACCCTAATAAACTATTATTTAGCTGCAGCTAATTTTATTTTATGCTTGCATTAGCAATCAGCTGCAGTGCGATCAATTTTCCTTATCCGTACCACCCTCCTCCTTGAATAAGACCCGCAGCAGCGGTAATATTTAATGCTTAGCGCATTGCATTTTCTTAAGGACAGTCATGATCGAGTCATACCCGTCGTTGGGTTTTTTTATTAACGGGGAATTTATCAATGCGGGCAATCGCCCAACACAAGCGGTGATTAATCCAGCCACCGAGGAGGTGTTAGGGCAATTGCCCTTGGCAACGCAAGCGGACTTGGATGATGCACTCGCCGCGGCGGCAGCAGCCTTTAAAACATGGAAACACAGCTCACCTATGGAACGCTCAGCGATTTTGCGTAAAGCGGCTGAGTTGGCGCGTGCACGAGCACCGCAAATCGGCCGCAATCTCACGCTCGATCAGGGTAAGCCATTGTCTCAAGCCATAGCTGAGATCGTCAGTTGTGCCGATCACTGTGATTGGCACGCGGAGGAATGTCGGCGCATTTATGGGCGTATTATTCCGCCCCGCCGAGCCAATTTTCGCCAATACGTGATACAAGAGCCTATCGGCGTATGCGCAGCCTTTACCCCGTGGAACTTTCCATTTAATCAAGCCATTCGCAAAATCAGCGCCGCCATCGGTGCCGGCTGTACCATCATTTTAAAAGGGCCGGAGGATTCACCCAGTGCCATTATGGCCATTGCCGAGCTATTTAGGGATGCCGGACTACCCAAGGGGGTCTTAAATATTGTCTGGGGCGATCCGCCCTTTGTGTCTGACTACTTAATTCGCTCACCCATTGTGCGAAAAATTTCCTTTACCGGTTCCGTTCCGGTGGGTAAGCAATTGGCCGCCTTAGCCGGAGCGCATATGAAGCCGGTGACCATGGAGCTGGGTGGGCATTCACCGGTGCTGATTCTGGATGATGCAGATATTGCCAAAACCGCTCGCTCCCTGGCTCGCAGTAAAATTCGCAATGCGGGTCAAACCTGTGTCTCGCCGACTCGTATTTACGTGCAACAAAAGGCTTACGATCAATTTTTATCCGAGTTTACTAGCCAGCTTAGCAATATTCATATTGGCAATGGCTTAGATGAGGCGGTGGATATGGGACCACTTGCACATGAGCGGCGACTTGCGGCCATGGGTGATTTAATAGCGGATGCGCGTCAACAGGGCGCCACCGTTGAAATAGGCGGTGAGCGTCTGCAGCGTGAGGGCTTTTTCTATGCGCCGACCGTACTCACTAACACCCATCATGCTTGTAAAATAATGAACGAGGAGCCCTTTGGCCCCGTGGCTACGGTGACGGCTTTTAGCGAGTTGGATGAAGCCATTGCCGAAGCGAATCGTCTCCCCTATGGCTTAGCGGCCTATGCCTTTACTAACAACTTACAGGCATCGGTTAAGCTATCAAATGACATCGAAGCGGGGATGGTACATCTTAATCACTTAGGTTCTGCCTTGCCGGAAGCGCCTTTTGGCGGCATTAAGGATAGCGGCATAGGCAGTGAGGGTGGTCAGGAAACTTTTAACGCTTACTTAGTGACTAAGCTTATCACGCAAGCTTGATAACTTGCTATGCTGCGGCGACGGCTATGCGCTGTGGCATACTTTATCTGTTCACTGATACCTGTTGTAGCAGTGATGTTAACTAGCCATGTTAGGTATTTTTTATGCTCGCTGCGATTATTGACTTTATTCTCCATATTGATCAGCATTTACAGGTCTTGGCAAATGACTATGGTCTCTGGATTTATGCCATTTTATTTTTAATTATTTTCTGTGAAACGGGCTTAGTGGTGACGCCGCTCTTACCGGGCGACTCGCTGCTCTTTGCGGCCGGTGGTTTAGCGGCCATTGGTGAGATGAATGTCCATCTGATGGTGCTGTTATTGGTAATCGCTGCGATCCTAGGCGATGCGGTAAATTTTCATATCGGCAAGTACTTCGGCCATCGGCTGTTTGCCAATCCAAATTCCAAGATTTTCCGCCGAGTGTATTTAGAGAAAACCCATGCCTTTTATCAGAAGCATGGTGGTAAGACCATTATTTTGGCGCGCTTTGTGCCGATTGTACGTACTTTCGCGCCTTTTGTCGCTGGCATGAGCAAAATGCACTACGGCCATTTTTATCGCTTTAATGTCATTGGCGCCTTGCTATGGGTACCGATTTTCTCCTACCTAGGCTATTTCTTTGCCAATATCCCAGTTGTCAAAAATAATTTAAGCCTGGTGTTGGTGGCAATTATTATCTTATCCTTACTGCCCGGTCTAATAGAAATCATCCGCCACCGTTGCGCCAGCAAATAATAGAACATATCACGGACGCTTATTAATATATTTCTAATATTTCATGGAAACTAGCGCAACGATGCCGTTATACTATGGCTATTTGCGATTCGCAGCATGACAAAGAGAGGAAGACAATGACTTATAGAGACGAGACCATTGCCGTTCATACCGGTTATGAGCCAGAAGCCACGACCAAAGCGGTGGCAGTACCAATTTATCAAACCACCTCCTATGCCTTTGATAATACACAGCACGGGGCAGATCTATTTGATCTAAAAGTAGCGGGTAATATCTACACCCGCATTACCAACCCGACCAATGCCATTATCGAAGCGCGGGTAGCAGCGCTTGAAGGTGGCGTGGGTGCCCTAGCCTTAGCCTCCGGTATGGCAGCCATTACTTATGCCATTCAAACCATTGCCGAAGCGGGTGACAATATCATCTCCGTCTCCGCCTTATATGGTGGCACCTATAATCTTTTTGCCCATACCATGCCACGCCAAGGGATTGAGGTCAGATTCTTTGATCATAAAAACCCTGAAGCGATACGTGACTTAGTCGATGAACGCACCAAGCTGGTTTTTGTGGAGTCCATCGGTAACCCCTTGGGTAATATTGTCGATTTAGAAGCAGTCTCCAAGATCGCGCATGAGTACGGTGTCCCAGTGGTGGTAGACAATACCGTCGCCACGCCGGTATTACAAAAGTCCTTTGAATTTGGCGCTGATATTGTGGTGCATTCTTTAACCAAGTACATTGGCGGTCACGGCAATAGCTTGGGCGGTATCATTGTCGACAGCGGTAATTTCCCCTGGGGCGACTATCCTGAGCGCTTCCCACTACTAAACAACCCGGACCCTAGCTATCACGGCGTGAATTATGTGCAGGATGTGGGTAAAGCGGCCTATATCACGCGTGCTCGGGTGGTGCCTTTACGGAATATGGGTGCTGCCATCAGTCCGCTCAGTACTTTCTTGCTATTACAGGGTTTGGAGACGCTCAGCTTGCGTATGGAACGTCATACAGACAATGCGCTAAAAATTGCCGAGTATCTACAGCAGCATGATAAAGTCGCTTGGGTCAATTATGCTGGTCTGCCCGATCACCCGGAGCATGAATTAGCTAAAAAATATGTGAAAGGCAAGCCCTCTGGCATCTTATCCTTTGGCGTCAAAGGCGGTCGTGAAGCAGGTGCGCGCTTTATTGATGCCTTACAGCTCTTTATTCGCCTAGTAAATATCGGTGATACCCGCAGTTTGGCTTGCCATCCGGCCACCACCACACATCGTCAATTAAGCGATGAGGAATTAGCCGCCGCTGGTGTGAGTAAGGATATGGTGCGTCTATCGGTGGGAATTGAGCATATTGATGATCTGATCGCTGATTTAGCGCAAGCGCTGGACGCGGTGTAACTGCCTTTGAACAGGTTGATCCTGACTCAAAAGCCACCCCATAAAATTGGCGGTGGCTTTTATTTTGTCGTAATTCAGTATCTTGTCAGTATTGTAATTAAGCATGCGCCGACCATTCTTCTGTTGCATAATGCTTTAAAGTAAAACTTTAGGCCCTTTTTACCAGTCCTTGACGTGTTTAAAAAACTCAATCTCACCACCCTCTTATTATTAATTGCGCCCCCGCTGTTTTGGGCAGGTAACTTTGTCATCGGGCGTATCGTCCGCGATGATATCGGCCCCATGAGCCTATCCTTTTGGCGTTGGTTGATTGCGTTTTGCTTTCTTTTACCCTTTACCTATAAGCATATTAAAAACGACTGGCCGCTCTATAAGCAACATAAATTCTTTGTGCTTAAAACCGCCATTGTCGGGGTCACTGCTTTTAATACCTTGGTCTATTTGGGCTTACACGGGACCACAGCAACCAATGCCCTGCTGCTTAACTCAACCGTGCCGGTGCTGATTATTTTATTCGGCTTACTATTTTATAAGCAGCGTCTTTATACCTTACCCACGATTGGTTTAGTTTTGTCTCTCATTGGGGTGGCGACAATTATTAGTAATGGCAATCTGCAAACCCTGATTAACTTCAGCTTTAACCCAGGCGATATCATTGTTTTTGTGGCGATGATCTGTTGGGCCATTTACACGCTATGGATGAAAAGCACACCTCAAGGTATGAACCGCACCGCACTGACCTCGGTCCAAATTGCCATTGCCGTGATTGCGCTCTTCCCCTTATGGCTATGGGAATCGGGCGCTCAATTACCGATTTATCTCAATAGCAATGCAAAATTAGCCTTACTCTATGTGGGCATCTTCCCCTCGGTGATTGCCTATGTTTGCTACAGTTTAGCCATCAGTCGGGTCGGCCCCATGCTGACAGGGCTATTTATTCACTTGATGCCAGTGTTTGGGGTGATTTTGGCTGCCGTTTTTGCCAAAGAAAGTATTCATGCATACCATCTAATCGGGATTGCCTTGATTGCCTTCGGCTTAATTTTATCCAGTCGCCACTCATAGCTAATCAGAGGATCTAGGGTTTTTACTATTATTTTGATGCGCGCTCATTAACAATGGGTTAGAATTAAACATATTAGCGTAACAAAATATTTCCCCATGCCCTGTATTAAGCGTCGTCTTCTTATATGGTGGAGCGCACTAGCTATTCTAGTAGCAGCGCTATCTATGCCATTAGCCACTACGATGGTGACTGATGGCAGTGACGACGCTGCGCCCAGTGTGATTACCATGGCGCTGTGCGGCGCTCAGGGGCAGCTTATCAGCTACACCATCACCCTAACCAGCGATGATGAAGCCCCTATATCGCCTAGCCCTAGTGCATATTGCCTCTCCTGTTTGCTGCCGAGCATGGCTGAAGCCATCCTCAACACACAGCCCTTGCTACAAGGAACTCAGCTGATCGCACGCAGCAAACCGCAAGCAATACCATCCTTTGTCGCCCTTCCCACACCCCATGATCAGTGGTTACCACACCGGCCGTTGGCGCCGCCCATCCTATCTGAGCATCGCAACATCGGTGCATAACAAAGCATTATCGTTATTGAATACTTAATCCATTTTTTTACAACACAGTAACAACTTAAGATCAGGGTGAGTTTTATCTAATCCCGCAGCCCTTTCTCTTAGCGAACCGTATTTTTGGAGAGCTCTAATGTTTGAACTTGATGTCGTCGGCTTGTCGCGTTTGCAGTTTGCGGCGACCGCCATGTTCCACTTTATTTTCGTGCCGCTGACCTTGGGTCTATCCTTTTTGCTAGCGGTTATGGAAACAATTTATGTGATTAGCGGACGTGATATTTGGCGCCGCATGACCCTATTCTGGGGTACCCTTTTTGGCATTAACTTTGCCATCGGGGTAGGCTCCGGTATCGTGATGGAGTTCCAGTTTGGTATGAACTGGTCCTATTACAGTCACTATGTGGGCGATATTTTCGGTGCCCCTTTAGCCATTGAAGGATTAATGGCTTTCTTCCTCGAAGCAACCTTTATTGGTCTCTTCTTCTTCGGCTGGAATCGCATGTCTAAAAAGGCACATTTAACCGTCACCTGGTTAGTCGCCTTAGGCACTAACTTCTCCGCCTTATGGATTCTTATTGCCAATGGCTGGATGCAATACCCCGTCGGTGCGGTCTTTAATCCGGACACGATGCGCATGGAGATGACGAGCTTTTTTGACGTTATTTTAAATCCAGTGGCCCAAGCGAAATTCCTGCACACTGTAATTGCTGGCTATATTACTGGTGCCGTGTTTATTATTGCGGTAAGTGCTTGGTATTTACTACGTGGACGCAATATCGGCTTAGCTAAGCGCTCGATTGCGATTGCTTCTGCCTTTGGTTTTATGGTTTCTATCGGTGCCATTACCCTTGGCGACGAGAGCGGTTACTTAGCTGGTGAGAACCAGAAAATGAAAATTGCCGCCCTTGAGGCAATGTGGGAAACGCAAGCCGCACCGGCCTCCTTTAACGTGGTGGCCATTCCTAACCAAGAGGCCATGGCAAATGACTTTGCCATCGACATCCCTTGGGTCATGGGTTTAATTGGTACACGCTCTTTTGACCAAGTGATGCCAGGTATTAAGGAACTGGTGGAGCGTAATGAAGAGCGCATCATCAAAGGCATTGATGTATACGAGGCCCTACAACGCAGCAAGGCTGATGGCAATGATGCAGAGTCCAAGCAGTTTTTTGCGGATAACTGGCAGGATTTAGGCTATGGCTTATTGCTTAAAAAGTATCGTGACGATATTGCTAATGCCACGCCTGAAGAAATTCGCATGGCCGCCATTGATACCGTACCGGATGTCACCTCCTTATTCTATACCTTCCGCATTATGGTGGCACTTAGCTTTTACTTTGTGTTCTTCTTTGCTTTAGTGTTCTGGTTAACGGTGAAAGGTCGTATTGCTCAAAGCAGCAAAACCTTAAAACTAGCCATGTGGACAATTGTAACGCCATGGATAGCGATTGAATGCGGTTGGTTTGTGGCTGAATACGGTCGTCAGCCTTGGGTTATTGACGGTATTTTACCGACCCACTATGCGGTCTCGCATCTATCCGTAACCTCACTCCTCATTAGCTTAGCCATTTACTTCACCTTGTACTTAACGATTTTTATTGTCGGTACCAAAGTGATGTTAAGCGCAATTAAAAAGGGGCCTGAGTATTACACCCCTAGCGACAACGCTTCAATGCTTAGCGCTAAGGTAGCGACCGAGGCAGTGCAAAGCCACTAAGAAAGGAAAAAATTATGACGAACTCATTGATTTTATTAGATTACGAAACCCTACGTATTATCTGGTGGCTGTTGATGGGCGTGCTGCTTATCGGCTTTGCCATCATGGATGGTTTTGATTTGGGCGTTGCTGCCTTATTGCCAGTCATCGGTCGTAGCGACACTGAGCGCCGCCTGATGATTAACTTAGTTGGTCCAGTTTGGGAGGGTAATCAGGTCTGGTTAATTACCGCTGGTGGGGCGATTTTTGCGGCTTGGCCCGCCTTATACGCCACCTCATTTTCCAGTTTTTATCTGGCCATGATGCTCTTGTTAGTGACTTTAATTTTGCGTCCCGTGGGCTTTAAGTACCGCAGCAAATACGAGGGTACAACCTGGCGTAATGTCTTTGACGGTATCCTCACCTTTGCCGGGGTGGTGGCACCTGTGGTGTTTGGCGTAGCCTTTGGTAATGTGATCCTAGGCATCCCCTTTGAGGTAGAAACGCCGAGCATGCGCCCCCTCTTCCATGGCACTTTCTTCGGCCTATTTACACCATTTACCCTCTTTTGCGGTGTCTTAAGCTTACTCATGCTGGTAACGCACGGTGCTACCCTGATCGCTTGGCGTGTGGTTGAGCCCGTCAATCATCGGGCGCGTAAACTCGGCATCATCACCGCACTCTTAGTCGCTGTATTATTTGCAGCAGGCGGTTTTTGGCTCAGTGCCTTAGACGGTCAGCTCATTACCTCGGCCACCGATCCTAGCGCCCCATCTAATCCGCTCAATAAAAGCGTGGATGTGGTTAATGGCGCTTGGTTAGCTAATTTCGCTAAGTACCCTTGGATGTGGGCTGCGCCTGCCCTGGGTGTCGTAGCTGCTTTACTGACCGGTGTCTGCTTAGCGATGCAGCGCCCGATTGCGGCCTTTATCAGCTCAGCACTCAGCATTACGGGTGTGATTCTAAGCGTTGGTTTTGCTTTATTCCCCTTTATCCTACCTTCCTCAGCTAATCCAAACCAAGGTCTGACGGTGTGGGATGCTTCCTCTAGTCATCTAACCCTGTGGGTGATGCTGATTGTGACCATTATCTTCTTACCGATCATCTTATCCTACACCTCGTATGTTTATCGCGTGATGCGCGGTCCGATCACGGAAGAGTCACTGAACGAAACGCATAACAGCTATTAATTTAGGAGTTAATTATGTGGTATTTAACCTGGATGCTTGGTACCTCACTGGCTTGTGGCATTGCTGTGGCAGTGGGTCTATGGTATGAGCTGCATGAGGACAAAATGGATGATCCCATGCTGGCTTCCTCACTAGATAAGCGCAACTAAGTATGGCAAAAGCCGAGCACGATCCGGCCGCGACCCTATTAAAATTACCACGTGAGCAATCACGTTACTTAGGGGGACTGGCAAAACAGGCCAAGGGCTATTTAAGCCTTGCCATTATGGCGCCAGTCCTTTCAGGTCTCTTGCTGCTAATTCAAGCCTGGCTGTTAGCTGGTGTGTTAGATAAAGCCATCGTGCAAGGCTTGGCTAAAGAAGCGCTGCTATTGGATATTGCGCTGATTCTGCTATTGCTAGTCACGCGCACCTTCATCACTTGGCAAGGTGAGCGTGCTGGCATCAAAGCCTCAGAAAAAATCAAAGCCCTGGTCCGTCAATCACTCTTTGCCGATATCCTAAGTCGCAGTCCCGCATGGAGTCGCCAACAAGCCTCTGGTGCTATCGCCGGTGTGTTGGTGGAGCAGGTCGAGGCCTTTGACGGCTATTTTGCACACTACCTGCCAGCACTGATTGCTGGCACTTTTTTGCCCATCGTTTTTGCCCTCTTTGTCTTGCCTGTGGACTGGGTTGCAGGCTTGTTATTATTACTTACCGCCCCTTTAATTCCTTTGTTTATGGCCTTAGTGGGCTGGGGTGCAGAGGCGGCAAGTCGACGACATTTAGAGGCTTTTACGCGCCTGTCCGGTTTTTTTGCGGATCGGCTACGTGGTCTTTCCACCTTCAAACTATATGGTCAGGCCGAGGCCGAAGCAAATCGTGTCGTTGAAGCAAGCGAGCTGTTACGCAATAAAACCATGGCTGTACTACGCTTGGCCTTTTTATCTTCTGCCACCTTAGAGTTTTTTGCTGCCCTCGGGGTTGCAGGTACCGCTTTATATATCGGTCTAACGTATTTAGAATTTATTAACTTGCGTGGCGCAAGTGTCTTAACGCTACAGGCTGGGATGTTTTGCCTATTAATGGCACCCGAAGTCTATAACCCCCTCCGGCAATTTGCCGCACATTATCACGATCGAGCCAATGCCCGTGCTGCCGTGGCTGAAATGCATCAGCTAATTGGTCGCTTAAGTGCAGATTTTACAGCCCCCACGGCAGCGCACAGGGAGAGCACTGAGCGTGCAACGATTGAGGCTGATGCGCTAAGCACAACACCTGACTCAGCCGACCATGATAGTGCCTTAAGCGCAACGGCCTTGAATATTCCCATACCAGGACGTGAGCAGTTACTGATTAAGGATTTATCCTTTACCCTAAAAAAGGGCCAATCCATTGCCATCATGGGCGCAAGTGGCATCGGCAAAAGCTCGCTTCTCGAAACGCTGGCTGCCCTCCGTCCGGCTGACGGCAGCATTAATTTAGCTGGGCTACCGCTATCCTCCTGGTCGAAGGCACAACTACGGCAGCATTTAATGCTAATCGGCCAACACCCCTATGTTTTTGCTGGCAGCATTGCCGACAATCTACGCTTAGCCTCAGCACAAGCTGATGATAAGGCCTTAGCACAGGCAGTGCAGCTAGCAGCAATGGAGGATGTCATCGCTGAATTACCCGCCGGGCTCAATTCAACTATCGCTACCCGCGGCTATGGTCTCTCTGGCGGTCAATTACAACGCTTGGCCTTAGCACGCTTATTTCTCGCGAATCCCTCAGTGATTTTATTAGATGAACCGACCTCCAATTTGGATGCGAGCACGCGTGATATGGTCTTGGATAATTTAATGCATTTTGCCAAGGGCCGCAGTCTCTTAATGGTAACGCATGACCCGGTGGTAGCGCTGAGGGCTGATAGCGTCTTCTGTCTACAAGATCAAACACTGGTGCCGCTAGATAAACGCAGGCTCTTGCAGGAGATGCACCTATGAAAGCCATTTGGCGTGTACTAGCCCCCTTATATAAACAACGAGCTGGCGCACTCGTATTAGCGCTACTGCTAAGCCTGATGACGCTGGCTGCGGGCGTAGGCTTACTCGGTGTGGCCGGTTGGTTCTTAACCGGTGCTGCACTGGTGGCCGCTTGGCAGACCTTTAATTTATTTGCGCCTTCAGCCTTGGTACGCGGCCTCTCCTTTATACGTATTTTAAGTCGCTATGTGGAGCGTGTCATAGGCCATGATGCCACCCTACGCCTCCTGGCTGATTTGCGCGGTAGTGTATTTAGACGTTTATTAACCCTGGATGCGGCACAATTAGCCAAGTATAAAGACGGCGATCTCATTGCTCGTCTAACCGGTGATGTGGACGCGCTTGATACCGTGTATTTATTTGCCGTGGCACCGATTATTACGGGCTTAGTGATCGGCTTTATTTTATCCATCGTTGTCGCTGCCTATCTACCAGCAGCAGCCCTCTTACTGGCGCTTTGTTTATTGCTAGGCACTGTTATCGTGCCACTTTACTTGGCCAAAAAAGCCCAGCAACCTGGTGCAATCGTACAAGAAAATGTCGCTGCGCTACGTGATACCAGCGTACACACGGTCACGGCTCACGCCGACTTAATTGCGCTTGGTGCCCACCAACAAGCGCAACAAGCCTTTGCCAAGCAATGTCTCGCGGTGGCACTAGCACGTCAACAGCAATCGTTTTTAGCAGCCAATGGCAAAGCCGTAGTGCAATTACTCGCTGGTCTAAGCCTTGTAGGCATGCTGTACTTTGGGATTGACGGGCTACGTCAAGGGCAGCTGACAGGACCCGTATGGGCTGGCTTGGTTTTAGCCGTCTTGGGTGTGTTTGAGGTCTTTGCGCCCATTATGCGAGGGGCTTCACGCCTAGGTAGTGCGGCTGCCGCTGCCAAACGTATTGATGCCTTAAGCCACAGCCAAGCCAACATCGTCGATAGCGAGCAGACGCAGGACTTGCCGCTAGCCGGTAGCTTGCTTTTTAATGAAGTGCTCTATGCTTATCCCACGGCTGATGGTCTTGCCAAAGGACCAGAAGTTTTAAAAGGCATTTCCTTCACACTAGTCAAGGCTGAGCGTATTGCGATTATCGGTAAAAGCGGCGCTGGCAAATCAACCCTTTTAAATCTACTCTTGCGCTTTGATGACCCAGATGCCGGTAGCATCAGTTACGGTGGCCTTGATATTCGTCAAGCACCACTTGCACAACTACATCAACGCATTGCATTTTTAAGTCAAGATGCACCGGTATTTTTAGGTACCATCCGCAGTAATTTATTAATTGCCAAGCCAGATGCCGATGACGACAGCTTATGGCAGGCCTTGGATAACGCCCGCTTAGGCGATTTTGTGCGTCAGTTGCCTGAGGGTTTGGATAGCTGGACCGGTGAAGGCGGTCGTACCCTCTCAGCCGGTCAAGCGCGCCGTTTATGTTTGGCTAGAGCCCTGCTATCACCGGCTCAAATCCTAGCCTTAGATGAGCCGACACAAAGCTTAGACCGGGCAGCAGAGCAAGCCTTTTTGCATGATTTAATCCATGCCACACAAGGTCGTTCGGTGATTTTGTTGACCCATGCAACACTACCGCCAAACGCGGTGGATAAAATTTATCAACTAACAAACGGTCAGTTAATTCGTATACACTAAAGCCTATGTACCCCGCTAAGGCTTGGCTAAGACGCTAAGCAAACGTGCTGCTAAGCTATCGCTTAAATTTAATCTTTAGAGGAGAGGATAATGCAGGACCAACTCGATTTAAAAAAGATTTTCGCTCCCACCGGTGAACTTCGCGCTGTGATTAATCTGGGCAATGCCATTCTCGCAAAGCCAGGCACGGAGCATGAAGTGGTACGTGGTGTATCGGTTGATTTGGCAAAGAAATTTGCCTTGCAATTAGGTCTACCGTTGAAGTTAATTCCGGTTAAAAAGGCCGCGGAGGCGGTTAACTATATCGCCACCGGCAATGCCGATATCGGTTTTTTTGCCATTGATCCGGAGCGTGCCGAGTTAGTTAGCTTCACCCAACCCTATGTTGTGATTCAGGGTGGCTATATGGTGCCTCAACACTCATCGATTCAAAGCATTGAGGAGGTCGATCATAAAGGCAAGCGGGTGGTGGTCGGTCAAGGTAGTGCCTATGATTTACATCTAAGCCGAAGCTTAAAGCATGCTGAAATTATCCGTGCCGCCAGTTCTCAAGAGGTGGTTGATCATTTCTTGGCTCATGGCTACGAAGTCGCCGCCGGCGTAAAGCAACAGCTGGAATTAGATGCGGCACGTGTTGGTAGCGCAGTACGCATTTTACCCGGTCATTTTATGGAAATTCCTCAGGCGATGGGGGTCGCTAAACAACGCGGTGATTTAGCGGCGGACTATCTCAATCAATTCGTACAGCAAGTGAAAGCCAGTGGTGAAGTACAGCAAATTTTAGATGCCAATCAAGCACAGGGTGCCATTGTCGCTAAATAGCCAGCGCTCACCCGGTGAGGGCGAGCAAGCAAGCGGTGATGGATAGTGCGTTATCAGCACCTCGACCGCTTGAGCTACGGTATGACCGCATGATCTTCGGCATAGCTGCGACTGGGATCAATCACATGGGCCTGCGCCAGCTCCTCCAACTCCGCACTATGATAGAGATCGAGGCACTTGAGTAGCTGTAATTTCGCTTGCTCGCTCGGCGCTTGAGGCATTAGCTGCTCGCTCTCAGCCCCCATCTCTGGCTCGTCTGAGGTACGACTAGCCGCGCGATACGGCCTTTCTAAATAGCGGCTAACTAGGGGTGGCACCTGGCTCAACATCGCTGCCAACTCATAGCGACTCCAACTATGCAATGCAGCGGCCGTATACAGCGCATCGGCTGCTACCTCTGCACTCTCATGATAAGCCGTACTGATGCAATAGGCTAAGACCTCATCTTTGAAAACCTGCTGATAACTCCTTGCCGAGGCAGGACTCACATCCACGATGTCCGGATCAAAATCTCGTAACTTCTGCAACACGGCGTAATCCGGTGCTTGCGCTTGCTCTTGCGCTTGAGTCTCGCTCTGAGTAGCCTCATCAGTCAGTGAGGGCGGCTCCTCTGCTGTAGCAGCAAACACCAAGGAGCTCAAAGCAGCTAGCACGATCATTGTGCTAAGCGCTAAGGCAGCGTGCATACGATAACAAGTCAATCCTCTCATCACGACGATTCCTATCAATAACAGCGATGCTAGTTAGACCGTACGCCATCTTAAAGTTCAACCGCCTACCTTGCGACCTGAGCACAAAGCTCAAGCAGCAGTGATGAATTACTCAATCACAATGCTTGGTTGATACTCATTAAAGAATTGCTCAGGACGCATCGCCCCCATCAAGGACAACATCATAAACTCTTCAACGCTGATTGGCTTCACCACGCTCGCCTTAAATTTGATATCAGAACGTTGATTGCTTAAAAAATCGAATAACTTAGTGCATGCACTTTCAAGATCATCGACCACCATCGCAAGGCCAGCTGTATTAATACACTCCTGCTTAGCCTGCGCCAGCTTCATTTGCACCATTTGCTCGCGCTCTGATGCTGTCAGCGTGGCTTGCTCATCAGCTAATTGCTGCTTTTCAACGAGCTGCATCAGCGACGGTACACCACCTTTATCCTTCAACTCTAAGCTCAGATCCTTAAGCGTGATTTTAGCTAATAAGCTCATCAATTCAGGGGTCATTTCCTCTACATCAGGATTAGCCGCTAAGTAATTTGATAGATCTAACACAGCGGCAGGATTAGCCAAATTTAACATGCCCCCCACTTCTAGAAAATCCGGAATCAGCACACTTGATTTAAGCGTCACCTCCCCAGCTGCGCCGTCCAATTTATAGTAAGAAGCCACATCAAGATGCTGTGGTGCGGGCTTATCAATTTCTGCGAACAGCGCATTTAACTCCTCCTGGAACAGCTCACCACTCACATCCACGATGTTTTTAATCGTAAAATCGACCTCCTGAAAATCTTGCTCCTCCTTGAAACGATTTAACTTGACTTCATCCGCACTGAGTAACAGCTCACCCTCATCGTCCAATAAAGTTACCTTGTGCAGCGTGACCGTGCCACTAGGACTGGCCTCTAATTTGGCGTAGCTCAGTCTATCTTGTAGCTCATGCTGCACTAAAAATTGCTGCACTTCCTCTTCGACTCGATTAGTGGCAGTTTTTTGTATAAAGAACCAAGCGCCCACGGCAATCAACGCCAGTATCACCAGGATGATGACGGGTTTTTTAATTGTTGACTTAGCCATTACTCACCTCTCTTAAAAAAAAAATTAAACTTAAAGGATCATGCTACTTACGCTGTTGCCGCCTGTACTCCCAAGGCGCCAAAGGATTAGCATCACGCCACAGCCCAAGTCTTTCGTGCTGCGCAGCTTGCTGTGCTTCAAGGTACTGATTATCCCTCACATACCGGGTATAGGCCCAAGCATAGCCCTGTCTGACCATATACAAATTGACATTAGTATCACCAATAAAAACCTCGGCTAATAAGCGTTGATAGCGATCCCTACCCTCAATCTGCAGCCGTACTTCCTTCGTCGCAATCAAATCAGCTAAGGCCTCCTTGGCCACACGGGAAAAGGGCTGTTTCTGCTCCGGCGCATCAATTTGTGATAAACGCACCCGATGCTGCTTATGATTCATGTCTAGCAAGGTGATGCTATCCCCATCTGAGACTTTGACCACACGTCCCGTTAATACGGACTGCGCTGCGGCCTCCCTCACCTCCACCGACTCAGCCGTCGCCTCGCTTGCTTGATACAGCAAGCGAATTGCGCTTTGGTTTTGACATGCCAATAAGAGATTAAGTACTAACAGCAGTAAGACGCTAAAACGCCATAGCATGACTAATTTGTGCTTTGCATTATCCATTTAGCTAGTATATAAACAAATGGCGCATCAACGCACAAAAATCCCTTAATTTGTCCTAGCGTATTTTAAGCATCGTGGCACCAGCACTTAGGCCACTGGTCTAGCACCCATACGCGGTTGCCAACGGGCGATTTCACCGCGCTGCAGGGTTTTTAAAACCAACTCCGTCATTAAATTAATTGAGACATGACGGGCAAAGAACTGCTCTAACACCGCGCCTAATAAATACGGGCTGATACCTGAAAAGGCCAGCTCATCTAACTCAAGCTCTATTTTTACACCGCGCCCATATAATATCGGCCCTGGCATTGGTATACGGTGGTGCATTGGGGTAATCGAGACCTTACGAATACCGTTAATCTGCTTGCTAATACCGCTATCAGCCACATTGGCATAAATACGCAATAACTCACGCAAGGCTGCCGCACCTTGCTCCTCATCTAAATCCATCAAGCTGGAATAATTTAAATTTAAATGACTAAGCAAGCGCCAAGCATAGGCGCCACGCGCCAAGGCCGGTCGCGGTTTAGAAGGATCACGTAATAAACTCAGGCCCTGTGTAGGCATAAACTCGCTAAAGCGAAAATCAATCTTATCACCCGCTCTTAATAACAAGGGCAAATCGCGATTGGTACAACTTAAGTTCAGCGACAAGGCCTCAATCTCTTGGTCAAAGGGTGGCTGTTTGGGGTCAGATAGGCTGATAAAAACCTCGCTGCCGATATACGAAGTACGGGTACCGGAGCGCTGCGCCGTATCCGATAGTTGGCGCTCTTCTCGTCGCACCGAGAAATAGCCATGCTGCTCATCACTATCAGCACCTAAAGCTCTAAACATCTCTTTAAATGGCTGACTACCACCTTGACCCGCACGCATAGCCTCCACCCGATCCACACTATAGACCTCATAATCCATGGGCTTGGCGCGCTCTGGCACCACATGATATTCATGTAAATTAGGCGTCACGGCGATGCGATTTGCTTTATAAGGAAATAAATTGATAATAGGTGCACAATTCAGCAAAAAGTTTTCAGCTGAAACATTAGCCTCTAAATCATAAAAACTCTGATCAAACAAAAATGTGATTTCAAAGTGCTTATTATCCTTGTCTTGAATCAACTCCTCTGGTAGCTTTAGGCCTTTTAGTAAGTTATTGATACTGAAAAACATAAAGCGTTGAGGAAAGGCAAAGTACTCATGCAAAATACGATAACCGTGAAACACGCGCGGATCTAATGGCAGCATCGACTGCTCTGAGTCAAAGCCTTCATGCTTCACTGCGCTTTTATCCAAACGATTCATCCATCGCATTGGTCGTGCATCATCATGACACACTACCGCAAGGGTATGCGCCATGATCAATTCCAGCAATTGATGGGTAATCATATCATTGCCATTTAGAAAAAAGCTCAGCTTATCAAAGTCCTGCAAGCCACTCAGGGTGGCGCCACCCTCCACCTTAAAGCGCATACGCAAGGAGCTCATCACCACCGGCTGATTGCGCCCGTTAAAACCCATGCGCTTAAGCGGTAAATCAACCGGCACACCACTGATTTCTGCTTCTTCCAAAGTGAGCGGACGCAATTCTTGCGCTTGCCCCACCGTAAAACGAAGCTCCTTATCATCGTTCAGGCGTGCGCGTAACACCGTACCCCGTTTGACCTTAAAGCCTTGATTTAGATTACCCCGCTTAGTGTCTGGATGAAATTGCACTACCGACATAGAGGGCGTAGGTGCCACGTAATGTGGGTGTAGCACCTCTAATAGATTTTGCGTAAACTGCGGAAACTCGGCATCCATTTTCATATGAATGCGTGCAGTTAAAAAGCTAAAACCCTCCAATAGCCGTTCAACATAGGGGTCAGAAACCTCAATGCCCTGCATCCCTAGCCGACCAGCGATTTTGGGATATTGCGCGGCAAACTCCCTGCCAGCCTCGCGAATATAATTCAATTCGCGATTATAGTATTCTAAAAACTCACTATCCATGGGCGCTTAACACTTAATTGCCTGCATCAAAACGAATCTCAGCAATTTCCAATAGACCGTACTCGTTGCTATCACTCATCAGCATTTTTTGGCCCAGACCCTGATAAATAGTTTCAGATAAGGCAATCCACTCAGTACGCGCTACTAAGTTTAAGGCATCGGTCTGACTAGCATAATCGAGCTGAGCAGGATAGCGTGCAGGCACCAGACCCACATGTGAGCGGCCATCCAGCATCAATACCTCAGTTTGCACCCACAGCAAATCGCTAAGCCCTTGTGCTTGAATCAAACGCAGACTGGCAATCGCCTCAAACGGAATCCAACCATAACGGCCATTACTCATAAATTCAAGTAAGGGACCTAAGCGTCCATCCCCATCGCACAACCACTCAAACGCCTGCGTCTGCTCGCTATTATCATGCCTTGTTAGCACACCGCCAATCATGGGCGCCATGTCTAAGGCTTGTTGCCTAAAGGCAGCCGCTTGGTCCGGATTGTCTTCTTGTAATGCTTGGGTCAATAAGGCAAACCACTCAGGCGGCGTGCCAAAAACCGCTGGCATCGCCTCGCCTGCAAACACCTTTGCTCTTTCGCTCTCCGCATTCATGGCATTGATATAAATCATCGCTACCGGTTGCGCTTGCGGATTCATTTCGGCACTGAGTTTGAGCTGATCAACGGCCCGTTGCCAGTCGCCTTTGAGGGCTAATACTTGAAACAACTGGGCACGTAGATCCGCATTATCCGGCTTTTTACGCACCGCATTTTTGATCTCTGCAAGCACCTCATCAATCGAATGTGTCTTAAAAAGCTGAGTGCTTAAGGCTGCTTTCATCATGATTTCCTAATTACTTCTCACTGTCTTTTAACGAAGGTAACTTAGACACTAAGCGCAAGGACACCGTTAAACCCTCTAGTTGATAGTGTGGGCGCAAGAAGAACTTAGCTGCATAGTAACCGGGATTATCGGGTAGCTCAGTCACTTGCACCTCAGCCGCCGCTAATGGCTTACGCGCCTTGGTCTCTTGTGAGGAGTTAACCGGGTCACCATCCACATAGTTCATAATCCAGTTATTTAACCAACGCTCCATATCGTCACGGTCGGTAAATGAACCCACCTTATCGCGCACAATACACTTCAAATAGTGAGCAAAACGGCAACAAGCAAATAAATACGGTAAACGAGCCGCTAAACGGGCATTGGCTGTTGCATCCTGATCATCGTACTCGGCTGGCTTTTGTAACGATTGGGCACCGATAAAGGCAGCAAAATCCGAGTTTTTGCGATGTACTAATGGCATAAAACCGTTTTTAGCCAATTCTGCTTCACGACGGTCACTAATGGCAATTTCAGTAGGACATTTCATATCCACCCCACCATCATCGGTCGGGAAGGTGTGTGCCGGTAAACCATCTACCGCACCACCGGACTCAACCCCGCGGATAGAAGTACACCATCCGTACTCCTTAAATGAACGGTTGATATTGGCAGCCATCGCATAAGCGGAGTTAGCCCACGTGTAGTGGTCGTGATTGGCACCATCCACCGCTTCTTCAAAATCAAACTCATCCACGGGGTTCGTACGTGCACCATAAGGTAAGCGCGCCAAAAAGCGTGGCATGGTTAAACCAAGATAACGCGCATCGTCAGATTCTCTTAAACTACGCCAAGCGGCATACTCGGTATTACTGAAAATCTTGCTTAAGTCACGCGGATTAGAGAGCTCTTGCCATGAGTCCATTTGCATCACCGATGGTGCGGCCCCAGAAATAAAAGGACAATGCGCCGCTGCACCGATCTTAGCCATTTCACCCAATAGTTCAACATCTTGTGGGCTGTGATCAAAATGGTAATCACCGACAATACAACCAATAGGCTCACCACCAAATTGACCGTACTCCTCCTCATAAATACGCTTGAAGATAGGGCTTTGGTCCCAAGCAGCACCCTTAAAACGCTTTAAGGTACGGCCTAACTCCTTTTTAGAAATATCCATAAAGCGGATTTTCAAGAGCTCATCGGTCTCTGTGTTATTAACCAAATAATGTAAGCCACGCCAAGCGCCTTCGAGTGCCTGAAACTCTTGATGATGCAGGATTTTATTAATCTGCTCGCTCAGCTTTCTATCAATCTCAGCAATAATTTCTTGAATTGTCGAATAGGCGTCAGATGTTAGCGTGACCGTATTTTCCAAGGCCTGCTGAGCTAGGGTTTTAACCGCATTTTGTACAGCGTCACGCGCCTCATCGGTTTTAGGTTTAAACTCTTTTTGTAACAGCGATGCCAGACCATCCTCTGCACCAAGCTGTTGTTGCATTTCAACATCTTTTAAAGAACTTGTACTCATCCCACTATCTCCTAGTTCTCATCATCCGTGGTGGTTTTTTCTGCTGTTGTATTTGGTGCAGCGGCTAATGATTTTAATAAGGTCGGATTTTGTAAAACCTGGTTAATCAGCTCTTCAGCACCGATTTTACCGTCCATATAGGTCAGTAAATTAGCTAATTCCGTACGCGCTTCGAGTAGCTCTGCTAGGGGCTCAATCTTACGCGCCACATTGGCTGGATTAAAGTCCTCCATGCTTTCAAAGGTCATATCCACATTTAAAATACCATCACCAGTTAAGGTGTTTTCAACCTGCATCGCAACACGTGGTTTAATGGATTTCATGCGATCGTCAAAATTATCGATGCTAATCTCCATAAATTGACGCTCACTCACATCGGTCCTAGGTACTTCTGATTTACCTGCCAAGTCAGCCATTACCGCCATAACAAAAGGCAATTGGATAGTACGTTCAGCCCCGTAAATTTCAACGTCATACTCAATTTGTACTCGTGGGGCGCGGTTACGTGAGATAAACTTCTGACCGCTTGCGGTTTTTTTACGTTGCATGTAAATCCTCCAAAAAACTAATCTTTAAACCTAAACGATGTTGCTATGATGACGATAATTATTCGTCGTTATCCTCTGTTTTTGCTAACCAAATATCGAACTGCTCATGACTGCCCGCACCAAGTTTTTGATCATGTCGTAAAAGTTCAACGGTATGGTTTGTTGGACTCGACGGATTAAAAAAGGCGCTGGATGACTGGGCTCATGCACTTCAAAGTAACTACAGACCTTTTCCAAAGCTAAGATGGCATCGGCTCGCGTACTGATACTGAGCTCTTTCCAAGATACCTCCTTAATTGCTTCTACTTTGCTAAGTTGGCTAGCTTGATGGCTCGACTCGCCCGCATGTTGCGCACTGCTCGATTCCTCAGGCGCTGAGCTAGCTTCAGTGCTGGCGGGCTGTGGATTGCCAACGACGTTCATAATGACGTCGAACAACTGAAGGGCTTGATTAAATTCGGGACGCCATTCATGGTCTAGCTTTTCAAGCACCAGCTCCTCAATCTGCCGCAACCAGCTGTGCGCCTGATAAAGGGCATTGATCTCAGCCTCATCAGTAATTTTGGCTTGGCTCAGCATCTCTGCTAAACGACCGCGACCACCCGGAAAATCCGTTTTTGAGCCATCAATAACCTGCTCCGCCTCGCGCAAGCTGAGCTGACCATAGGTGCCACTTAAAATCGGTGCAGAGCGTAAAATACCTAACACACCATCAACGGTCACCAAGGCATTAAGCGCATTAATTCTGGGCAATGGATCCTCATAACCGTCATCCTCAACCAAAGGCGGGTGAATTCCATCCCAAAACGCACTAATGGCCTTAAACACGATTTCCAAGCCATTGGCATAGCCCGGCAAGCCATGTTGTGCCGCCCATGTGCGTACCAGCATCTCCAATACCCGTACATCACATGTTTTGGCGCACAGTGCTAAGGCTTGGCGCTCTGCTTGATTCCACTCGGGTGACTCCGCTTCAATAATGGTGTCACCGAACTGCTGCTCAGGCTTATACTCCAAGGAGCGCGTCAAGGCCAAAAACTCTTGGCTATACTCTAAGTTCTCACCGCAATTTTCATTACTAAAAGAACCGGCAATTTCTTCAAACGTTACCATAATCGACGATCTTAACTTTTGATTATTAACTTAATATGACGACCATATGACATTGACATGACAGCCCGCTATTCAAAATGATGGCTGATGGTAGTACGGCCACCCGATTGAATCGTGACGCTGGTACGATATGCCGGCAAATCACCATTGGTCACGACCACGCTATAAGTACCTGGCGCTAGGCGTATGCTATTACGCGGTGGACTAGCACCATAGCCGCGACCATTGATACTGACATTACCCCAAGGGCGAATATCTAAGTTTAAGGTGCCCATGGCCTGTTGACGCTCACGTCTTTCCTTATCCGCCTGCACTTGTGCCTGTAGGCGCTGACGTTCTTTTTCCTCCTGCTCTAAACGCAACCGCTCTTGTCGTTCTTCACGCTCTTTTTCAGCCGCCAGACGACGTTCCTCAGCCTCACGCTCCAAGGCTTGCTGCTGCTGACGCTCAGCATCCTGTGCAGCCATTGCATTATCGTTGCCCAGCGTACTTGTTGCAGGCGACTCCGTTGGCTGATTTTGTGCTTCTGTCACGCTTGATGTGGCGGTGGTGGCGCTTGCGGCGGCTTCGTCCCGCACCAGCGCCTCCTCGGATACAGCTGCAGATGGCGTCTGCTCTACACCTGCCACTGTAGCTTCTGATTCGCTCGCTGTAGCTTCTGTCGTCTCCTTTTCCTCCGCAGGCGCTGTCACCAAACTGCTTAACAAGGTGGCATCCGAAGACGCTGGCGACGGCTCTTCGCTATCACTAAGCGCTTCCTCCTGTACTGCGGTTTCTACGTTAGGAGCCGGCGCTTGATTTGCTTGCTCCAGCTGCGGCGTAGGTGCTGCCGTCGATAGCGATTCCATGGTGCCTTGCATGCTCTGTTCGGTTTGTGCTACTTGTGTGTTTACAGCGCCGCTAACTGCTTCAGCTTGGGCTAATGCCGCTTGTCTTGCTTGCTCTGCCTGAGCTTCAGCTGCTTCTTGCATTTGTGCAATTTGCGCTTCTATCGCCTCTTGTTGTTGCTCACTATCTTTACTAAACAATAAATAAAAGAGCGTACTTAGAATCACAACTAAGGCAATCGCCGCCGCCGGATAGATCAATAGTTTTGAGGATTTTTGAGGACGTTTTTGCAATGATTGCTTCTGCGCTTTTAAGGAGTCAAAAGGCTCATCCGGTGCTGTTGTTGATCCCTCAGCATCCGCACTGGTGCCCACTTCCTCTGCTGGGGTCGTGGCTGATGTAGGCGTTAACGGTGACACACTGCTCGTCGCCGTGGTGGCTGTGGCTGTATCACTCGTCATCGCACTGCTTTCTCTTGGCTCTGCTGAGCTAGACCCCTCAGCCGTCGTGGACTGTTGCGTTGCTGCTTCAGCGGGTGGCACAGCAGTTAGCGGAGCCCCTCCCATACCTAATTCCTCTAGACCGATGGAGGCATCCTCTGCCTCTGCTGCGCTTGTGACTAGATCGGCAGACTGAGTCTGCTCCATCAGCGGCGCCTCCTCAAGCGGCTGAGCCTGAGCAGTGTCCGCTTCCTGTCGAGCGCTTGGCTCAAGCACGGTTGCTTGCTCTGATGCGCTGTCTTGTGTTAGCGCTGCCGCCGGCACATCGCTTACGGTCTCATCTGACCTTAGATCACCCAGCGGGGCAACTGCAACCTCCTGCACTGGCGTTGGCGTCGCCACCACTGAGGCAGTAGTAGCGGACAGCGGCGCTTCTGTGATTACTTGTGTGCGTAGCCCCGGGGCATGTTGCAGCGGTGGCAAACCAAGTAACTCACTAAACTCATCAATGGTGCTGATACGATCCTTAATTTCAATCGCCGTCGCCATATCAATGGCACGTAAATATTGTCGATTAAAGCGATCTTCCAGGCCCAAGTTGGTCAAACGTTCTTGCTCATTAACTAAGCGATTAATCGCACTTAACGGTTGCGTTTTTAAAATTAAAAAACGCATTAAGGTCGCCAAACCATACACATCCGTATGTTCACCTAAAGGCCAAGCCGCATCCTCGGTAAATTGCTCAAACGCTGCACACACGGGTAATAAGGGTTGCTGATCAAGCTCTTTGCTTAGCTGCTGACTAACCCCCGGCAACAGATGAAAGCGCCCACTTCCATCTTGAAAGATCGTATCTAAAGACCATAGCCCATAATAGCGATTTTGCTGATGTAGTTGACTCAGTCCTAAGCGTAAATCTGCCAGTAAGTCTTGCAAGTCTCCAAGACTGACCTTATCAGTCCACAATGCGGTTTGCCGTAAGGGTTTCCAAGTCGCAGGCACCTGACTAAGGGCTTGGGACACTTGTACATTAATCAACATAATCTCAATCTTTTAAAATTAAACTAGTTAAGCAAGAAAAAGCGTTTTAAATAAGGCGGCATTCGGTGAACCACCATGCACTTGTGCACGCAAAGCCGCACCCGTTGCCTGATTGGTCCACCAATAACTGTTGCTACCTTGGGGCTCGAAAAAATTCGCTAAATTGGGCCAGGAAGAACCCTCTTCCTCTAGCTGCTCAGTCGGCGCTGTGCTATGCCCCTCATTTAAAATGGACAAAATATCATCACCACAGGATGGGGTAGCTACTGCGCTATGACGCTTCAGCATGGCCGTCATGGTTAAACTGATATCCGCCAGACTACGATCGAATTGCTCCACCGAACAGCCCAAGGACACAGCTTGTAATAAGGACTTACCAATTTGCTGATAAAATCGTGCAGAACCTGCAATAAGCTGTGGCTCAAAATAGCTCGGTGGCACATATAAGCTAACTAATAAAGGATAGAGTCTGCCGACCCGATCGCGACTAGGCGCAACACAACCAAGCTGCACCACATCACAACCATGACTGGCAGGCAGCGCAAAATTCCAAATCGGTGCATGAAAAAACAGGCTTTGCTTAGCAGCACCCTCTTTAACACTAGGCAAACCCAACTCCAACCACCGATGCCACCAATTCACTAATTCTGAACTAAGACGTCGCCGCACAAAATCACCGGCAGCAGGCAGTTTGCCGTACCAGCCTAAGGCACGACTCAGATCATCAATACTCGGCGTATAAGCTGAAGATGACATCCCTAGTTTCTCCCCGGACAGACAAAGCTACGCATTTCATTTAAACGAAAAGGACTTTTAGCCGAATAGGCCGTAAATTCCAAGGTGACACTTCTACCCCCTAAGGAAAAAGTAGCAATGGTTACCTCGGAAGAGCGCCCTTGACGGAGGGACGCACGATCGAGTAGACGATTTAAGGCCCACGGGCCAGAGGTTGATAAACCGGAGCTACCCTGCTGCGTACTGGCACTCATCGACACCTGATTACTACCGCGTTGGCCTGGCCAATCCATAGTCACCCCAACTTGTGGACCATGCTCATAAGTCAACACCTGACCGTCCACATCCAAAATAAATTGCATAATGCCGGGATCCATATCTAGCGGACGAATAGACACTTTGTAGGAGGGCGCAGGATTACCCGCTGAAAAATACACATCCCGAATCACACTGGCTTTTTCGAAGGAGGATAAGAAACGGGCAATATCACCTTTGCTACCATCAACACCTGGTTTAAAGCGCCATGGACGTGTACTCATATCGACTAAATGACTGATATTTTTCTGAAAAAACTCATCCATCATCTGCCCATGGCCAAAGAAACGGGCAAAGTCATTAGGTGCAATATCACGTGTCGACTGACTAAAGGGATAGCGTCCTGCAATCGCCTGCCGACAAAAATTGCCCAAAATCGCATCCACATCTTCGCCTACATTTTTTTGCTGCACCGAATTCACTGAGGCTGCCGCCTGCACGGATAAATCATTGAGCATCGAACCAACCGCAGGCGGCAAACGACCTGACTCGGCCTGTAATTTAGAAATCACGTCCGCTGTGGGTAAAGGTGTTTTGGTTCTAAGCGCCGTATCCGCAGCCGTTAAGTAGGTATATAGCTCACTTAATAAGCTCACGGTTGAATCAATTGGCGGGGCGCTATTTTGACCCACGCTGGTCGCCAATTCGCGGTATTGTACAAAGTGACGATCCACCAACTCTTCTAAACGCTCTGGCCCCGCATCAGTGCGCACTAAATTACCGGCACCGACCGGACCAATAATGCTGGTCAATGATGAGGTGGTGCTCGTAGCTCGTTCACGGGCACGATCGACGATGGAGCGCTCATTCTTATCATCGCTTCGTAATAAGGTAGTTTCATTTGCCACTGACTGCACAAAACGGGTTAAGGGCGAATTGGAAGAAGATAAGGTACGTGCCAATTCAATCGCGCCGACCAAGCTATCAGGCACTACCACGGCCACATCTGCTAAAAAAGCATCCCAATGCTTAACATACTCATTAAAGTAGATCACGCGCACATCTTCGACTAATTTCTTATCACTACCATCAGCGAGCTTCTTAGCTTCAGCATCTAAGACCCATACATCATCCTCTCGCAAACGAATGGTTTCACGCTCAACCCGCTTATCAAAGACATTCCAGTAACCATTAAAAGAGAAAAAGGCCGGCACCCCCTGATTTAAGGGTTTACCACTTTCTCTTTTAAAGACAGAGGCCGCCTGCGAACCGCCCAAACTAATCACACTCATCGGCGTACTGGCTTCGGCAGTGAGAATACGCTCAATCCGACTATAGGCACGGCGTGCCATCGACACCCGGTTTAAGTTATCACGCACCTCCGCAATCAACGCCTCATCTTTAGGGAAAGGCGAAACCAAAACACCGCCACCCACCAGATTATCAATATGCTTTTCTAGCAAACGATACTGCTCGGTCGTGAAATTGCTGGGTAATACCGCATTCAAATCCGCCAAAATCCACGTCTTCATATAAGAGGCATCGTAGTGCTCAGGCTCATACATCATCAAATACGCCCGCAATGCCTCATACGATAATTCCAAATCCGCAGGACTGGCTTGACGCAAAGAAGCCTCAACCCGTTTTGCCACTTGTGGCAATAAGACATTTTTCAACGCATCCTGATAAACACTATTGGCAGCTGCCTGGATTTTATTACCTTGATAAAGGCCAAAATGGTAGCCCCAGGGACTGTCATCAACTTTAAAATCAGCGCCATCCGGCAATAACAAGGTACTATTTAAAAAAGGTAAAACCGTCAGCACATCCCCAGTTTGAGTGATCTTAATATCCTCCGACAGCTTTTGTAGTGGTGGTAGTTTGTCTTCAACCTGTGCCAGATAGCTTTTATTTTTAAAATAACTATTACCCCACACCAATAGCGCTACCGCAAAGACAGAGGCCATCACAGCGTAGGCTGTCCACTGAATCTTGCGCTTACGGCGCTCCCACTTAAGATTCAAGCCGGCTAAACCAGCCTCTTGGAACACCACCTCTTGTAGCAGCTTTCTTAGGAAGAAACTTTTACCGCCCTCAGTCGTTGACAGGCCCTGCTGTTGCTGCATACCGTCAAGCCGCATATAGCGTTTTAACTGCGCCGTGACCTTATCAAAACCTAAGCCACCTTGGGTACCACTGGTGAAATACACCCCGCGCGGAATGACTCGTTGCTCGAATTTGGAATTTGAAAAGACATCATTTAAAAAGCTGCCTAAGATCATTCGCAAATTAGCAAACTGTTGTGGTAGGGCATACGCTAGCGCTCTATGCTTTTCATCGCCCGTACGCATCATCACATCGGGCAATGAGTCAAACAGGCGCTCCTGCAGCAGCAAATACTCTTTATCAAAGGCGGGTAGCAGCTCAAAGCCTTTAGCTTGCGACTGCTCATAGGGAATGGTAAAGCCCCATACCTGCTGCATTTCCTCCATACTCAAGTCATTGAAATAAGACTCGAAGCCGTTGAGCAAGTCCACTTTGGTGACCAGCACATAGACTGGAAACTCAATCCCTAATTCATTCCGTAATTCTTGTAAGCGCTGCTTTAACACTAAGGCATGCTGTGCTCTATCCGTCGCATTAGCACTGAGCAGATCGGCAACACTCACGGTTAACATCACGCCGTTAATCGGTTGACGGCCACGGTACTTGGTCAGTAGATTAAGAAAGCCCTTCCACTCTTTTTCATCGCCTGTCGGATCACTTTCATGCGTGTTATACCGTCCTGCCGTATCCAATAACACCGCTTCATCGGTAAACCACCAGTCACAGTTACGCGTACCGCCAACCCCTTTGAGCGCCACCTTACCGAACTTTTCGGCCAAGGGAAAGTTTAATCCTGAATTAATTAAGGCTGTGGTTTTACCCGAACCGGGTGCACCGATAAACACATACCAAGGCAATTGATACAGATATTGCTTAGAAAAACGCGCCAAGGGCGAGCGCTCAGTACCCTGTTCAAAGCGTGCATGCTTTAATAAGGTGACGGCCTCATTAAATCGCTCGGCAAGAATCTTAATCTCTTCCTGCTCTGCTGCCGGTAAATCTTTGATCGCAGCGTCATTTCTAGGTTGACGAATTTTGCCTAACAGCTGTGCATTTAAGCGCCCTTCACGCCATTTACGCCAGATCAGTCTGAGTAACCAAATCCCGAAAATTGCCGCAATCAAATAAATGCGTACTTGCCTATCCTCTAAGGGATACCATTGCCCCACCGCAATCGATGGACCAATATACCAGATCAGCCACGCCAAGATAAATAAACCCACAAAAGTCCATAAGCCGCGGCTAAAAATAAAACTTAATATTCGACTGGGTAAATCAAGTAACCAACTCATCGCTGCGGCTCTCTTAACTGACTTTGTTCACTCACGGGTGAGACTAATAAGGTAATTTCAACTCGACGATTTTTAGCACGGTTTTCAGGCGAGTCATTCGGCGCCACCGGCTCTGCCTCACCCCGACCCTCGGCGCGCACTCGATTCGGCTCACGCAAACGGGATTCTAATAAAGCCTTGACCGAATCCGCACGCGCTTGCGATAGCTCCCAGTTCGATGGAAACTGCAGCGTTCTAATCGGCACATTATCGCTATAACCCGTAACCAAAATCGCACCGACCGTGCCATTTAAGGCATCCGCCACGCGGCTTAACACCGGTAAGAACTGTTGTCTTACCTGCACTGAGCCGGACTCAAACAAGCCATCACCTCGGAGCACCACCACACTTCGATCCGCTTCATCACGCACGGTCAATAAATTCTCACGAATTTCAGGAGCTAAAAAGGTAGCTAAACGATCGGGTACCGGTACCGTACGTCGCTCTACTGGCGCCTGTATTTGCATACGTGGTGGCTGCACACGGACAATCTGAGAAAATAACTTATCGGATGAGCTACCCAATAACCAAGAAAAGCCGAGATACGCCAAGATGCCAAAAAACACCCCCGCCAGGGCCACCACCCAAAGCGGGATGGGTAAGCGTTTGACCTGATTTAAGATAGCCTCAGCTTGCCAATGGGGTGATAAGGCATGTGGATACTGCCCGCGTACATTTTTGAGGGTTAAGAGCAGGCGTTGCTTTAAGGTTTCTAGCTGCGTGCGGCCGTTATCCATCACCCGATAACGCCCTTCAAAACCCAGCATTAAGCAGAAATACAGTAACTCTAATAAATCAATGTGGGTACTAGGATTTTGTGACAGCTTAGCCAATAACTGGAAAAACTTCTCTCCGCCCCAGGTCTCATTATGAAAGGTGACCAATAAGCTCTTGCCTGACCATTGCCCGTGACCGCCCCATGGGGTCAAGGCACATGCCTCATCCAGCGCTGTACAAAGACAATAACGCGCCCCCAGAATGGTTTCATTTGGCACCCCGGCATGCTGCGCTCTTAGCTCAAACTGTCGAATCTCATCGACCAGTCGCTCACGCAACAAGTCCAAATTCTCATGCGATTTGGAGTTTCTAAGCTGAGGAATCAACACCAATAAGGGATTGGCGGCAGCCACTAAAGGGTTAGAACCACTGATAACATAATCGTCCGGGCGTAGCTCATTCGCCTGTGCGGACTGAAAAACACCGGCCGCTCCCCACGGCCCCATTTTAGAATCGCTATAGTCTGAAGAAGACATTTTGCCTACCTATTTTTATTACGTACGGCCCAGAACTCCATTTCTAACCCTGGAAACTCGCCCGCCAAATGCAAAGCTAACACACCTGATCTGGCAAACTGCTGCCATAAATCACCGCTTTGTTGGAATGCAAAATAAACATAACCGGAGTGATACGGTAATTGCGGTGGAATTTGCTCCACACTTTGTACATTCACACCCGGCAATTGCAAATGCACCAGATCACGAATCCGCTCAACCGGACCGAATTTTGCTTGTGCTGGGAAGTGCTTGCGTAAACTATCCATGGGCATATCGGCTTTGACCCCGAGAATAAATTCCGCTTGCTTAATTAGGTTCAGATCCGTTAATTGAGCCACCCGTAAACCATGCCCTTTATCCACAAACTCAATGACCTCATAAGGATCATCCAAGACAATATTCAAGGCCGCATTTAACTGCCCCATCAACGGCGCAAAAGAGGCCTGCAAATCATCATGATCATAGTGTGCGAACTGCTCCATGGCGCGCTGCTCACTTAAAAACACCGCCATTTCATTTAATAGCATTTGTAAGTTGCAAAAAAAGCCTTCGGGGTGATGATAATTCGAGCTAAGTAAATGATGAAAATAGGCGTGATAACGATTAATCACACTTAACATCATCATTTGGGTCAATGAACTACTGCCATTTTGTATGGCTGAAGCGGATAAGCGACGGGATAAACGCTTAACCTGCTCGTTTAATAAATCCACCGCCGTGATCAGAAAACTCAACAGATTATTTTTAACTTCAATAAAATTTAAAGTCGGTGGAATATAAGCTGTATCAATGACTAAGGCATTTTTACTATCGCGCCCTTTGATTCGCGCAATCGGCAAAAACTCATAATTGGCGTCCACTTGACTGGCTAATAGCAAACGAATTTGTAAACGCCCCAACTGCAAATTAACCGCACCCAAGGTAGTATCGCTCGTATCCACAATCTCCTGCTCCGTCACTGCATATCGTGCCAGCAAATCCTCACCTTCTTCAAAGGCAACCTGCTGTCTAGAGGCTTGACGTGTAGGAATGGCCACACCGACCAATTCATTACTAACCGCCTGTGGCACAGCTAAGGACACGGACGGTGTGGACTCATCGACCACAAAGCTGGTGCCATCTTTAAAAAAGCCTTTAGCCCGTGTCAGCCCCACACGACCTTGAGCAAAACCCTCCGTATCTAACTGCAACTCACTAAAGCCCCAAAAATAATGATCTGCCTGCTGTGAGCGAGCCACCAATTGACGCTCTAAATATCGCTCTTGTTGTTGGAAATGCTGAGGCCGCAAAAACATGCCTTCAGACCAAATCACTTTATCAAAACTATTCATATTTAATTTAAATTTAAACTACTATCTTTGTCTTTATTTTTGCTCTGCTGGTCTGATTTGCAAGGCATTACGCTCGACATCGACTTTAATCACAGCGGCACTTGGTGAAAACTGCCAAAACTTATAGATATTGGTGCTTTTAGCCGCAGGCAGTTCAACCGTCATACGCCATTGACTGTTGTCCAGATCACGATAGGCCGCCACAATGCCCAACACCTTAGCGTCGACATTGCCATGAGCCGTAATGCGCTCCGTTTTACCCGGGGTCAAAATCACGGAATTCACATTGAGCAGCTGATCACCGAGGGCGGCACGCGCATCTTTCTGTAAGGAAAAAAAGTCACTTAACTCAAAGGCATTTGTTGTTTTTAGCTCATACACCGTGACTTTAATGGGTGAAGGCTGATGACGACCACCGGAATTCACATTCTTTGCTGCGCTTAACTCAACCACATACGGCACCGCCAACTTAGACTCTGTGGCTGCACAACCCGCCAACAACACCGTACTGGTCAAGGCCGCCACAGCCAAACTTTTTCTACACATCATCTGCATCATTGCACCTTCTTCACAAGCACTCTGTCTTGTAAAACATTCATGACTATTAAATAAAACCGTAACAATCGGACTTTAGAATGGTTAAGCGATTAAGCTATCCCACTTGTTGGTTTTCTATTATCAACAAGAATTATTACAAGAACATTTCTAGTACAAGATCATGATGTTTATGCAAAAAAGACTTACACTGATGATTAGCGGCGCTGCCCTCAGCGTCTTATTAAGCGCTTGTGCAGGCACTTCAAAGGCACCTGAAGCCCCTAAAATGACGCCAGCGGAAACCATTTTGTTAGAACAAATTGAAACGCAATTCCACGAGGGCGATTACAAAAAAGTCATTGCAACCATCAAGCAAGCGCCTGAAACCAGCCTAGGCGGTCAGGCTTTTCGTACGGAGGCTTTAAAATACAAAGCCTTTAGTGAATGCGTCAGTCGTCAGCCACGCAACTGCCGCAACAGCTTTAGACAGTTGTTAGAATTGGATCCTAGCTTTGAGCTAAGTCCAGCTGAGGTCAATCATCCGCAATGGGGTAAAGTCTATACCGCTGAAAAGAAACGTGCTGATGCCGCGATGGCTAAAGCACAAAAGAACGGCGCTTTAGAAAAAACGACCACGATGCCGCGCTCAGAAATTCGGGTCGGTCCACGCCAGCGTCCTAACACCAATGCTAAAAGTAATTAATGCAGGACGCAGCAACGCAGACGCTACTCATTTACTGGTACCATGAAAATTACGGTTCACAATCAATCTAAGTCATTTGAGCGAAGTTTTGACCTAGTCAGCCCGGGCTTAACCATCGGCAGAAGCCCGGAAAATCATATTGCCCTAGCGGATCCCTCCCTCTCTATCAGCCTGTTTCAAGCGGCGATCACAATAGATGATGCGGCTCAGATTAGCATTCGTAATTTGGCGCTGACACCAATTCTAGTTGGCAACCACAGCCTCAAAGTGGGTGAGACTATGGTCTTAAAAAGCGACAGTGAGTTTAGTTGCGGTGATTTTTATTTTAATATTAGCGTAACTGAAAGCAATAGCTTGGCGCCACAAGTGCCCCCTGCACAGCAAGCCACTCAACGCCCGCTCAAAGCACCGACGGTGATGCCGATGCCGGGTACTGTCGAGATGCCGACGGCGACGCACCACCTTGCTCCAAATCCCGTCGCAGTGGCGCCGCTTGCGGAAATCATTAATCTGAGCCCCCAGCAGCCAGTGCCTGAACAAAATTCCGTGTTTGAGCCCTTAGTTGAGGCAACTACTGAACTAAGGAGTGATATCGAGCCATCACCCCCGCCGTTCACCGAACTCGGCACGGCGACTCAGCTAGCATCTGAATCCGCTGCCGACAACAGCGCCTCCATTTTTGATAGCTTATTTGATGGCGCTGGTGTTGTACCCGTAGGAGCAAGCGACATCAATTATGATATCCACCCCTTTGATATGACTTCAGGTACTGTCCGTAATAGCCATGATCCCCTGGCTGAATTACAGGGCATTGCCTTAGACGATAATCTTAGTAAGGACCCGCTAGAGCGCCTCAGCCGCGACGGCATTGAGCATCAGAAAAAAGATATTTTGCAAGACCAGCGCCCCAGCACCCTACTACATGCGAATGAGCAAGAGCTAACAAGCAATCATGCCACGCTCGATCATTTGGACACGATTCTACTTGAGCTAGCTCAACAAAAACGACTCGGGAAATAGCAATTTCCCGAGTCACATCATAGAAGAAATGGTGTACAGCTAGTTTACAGCACCTTAACCTGAATGCTTTTTAAGCCCTCTATGCTGCCGACCATCACATCACCCGGCTTGACCGCACCCACACCCTCTGGGGTACCGGTATAAATCAAATCACCTGGGTGTAACTCGACGTACTCGGAGAGGCGTGAAATCACCTCAGACAGGTTCCAAATAAGCTCATTTAAATCAGCCTCTTGTACGGTATCGCCATTAAGTTGGAGCTCGATTTTGCCTGCGTTTTTACTGCCAGCAAGGGCTTTAGGACTAATCTCCCCGATAACCGCAGCCTGATCAAAGGCTTTGGCCATCTCCCACGGCTTACCACCCTTTTTGAAGTCATTTTGTAAATCACGCCGCGTCATATCCAAACCGGCAGCAAAACCGTAAATATAGTCTTCTGCCTGCGCCACGGGGATATGTTTGCCTTGCTTGCCAATCGCCACCACCAACTCAAATTCATAATGCAAATTTGAGGTTTTGCTCGGATACTGAATCGTGGCGATAATACCCTCTTTAGCAATCACAAAGGACTCCTGATCATTTGCTTTGCTAAAGAAAAAAGGTGGTTCCTTATCCGGATCGGCACCCATCTCACGGGCATGACTGGCGTAATTACGACCAACGCAATAGACCCGACGTACGGGGTACTTAGCCTCCTCACCAACCACTGGTACGGCTACACGCTCAGCCACTTCAACAACATAGGACATGATTCTGCTCCACAAAAAATTTGAAAGATTAGTATCCCATCAGTGTATACCGAGCTGCGCCTCGACGCCACTCACCACAGCCTTTTGTTTTAAGTTCAACTGTAATGAAAGACAAACTCACTATCTTCAGCACTTAAGCTTAAACGCTGAATTGCATCACCCGCCATCGCCGCTTCTAAGATACGACGACTGACTTTAGGCAAGACAGAGCTATTTAAAATCGCATCAACCATACGACCGCCTGACTCCACTTCGGTACACCGATCCACAATTAACTGCACTGCTTCCGGCGCCACCACTAACTCAATCCCATGGTGCTCAGTCAGGCGCTTCTGAACACGCGCCAACTGCAAGTCCACAATTTTAGCCAGCATATCATCAGATAGTGGGAAGTAGGGCACCACTGCCAAACGCCCCAACAAGGCGGCCGGAAAGACGTTCAGTAAGGGCTCACGCAAGACGGCTGCCAGTCCTTCGGCATCCGGCATCAATTCAGGGTCTTTACACACCTCCATAATGCGCTCTGTGCCCACATTGGAGGTTAAGATAATCACCGTGTTTTTAAAGTCGATGTAGCGCCCCTCGCCATCTTCCATCCAGCCTTTATCAAAGACTTGGAAGAACATTTCATGCACATCTGCATGCGCTTTTTCCACTTCATCTAAGAGCACCACACTATACGGACGACGACGTACCGCCTCCGTTAGAACACCACCCTCACCGTAACCCACATAGCCCGGAGGGGCGCCTTTTAAGGTAGAAACAGTGTGCGCTTCTTGAAACTCGCTCATATTAATCGTGATTAAATTCTGCTCACCACCATACAGCGTTTCTGCCAGCGCTAAGGCGGTTTCCGTTTTACCTACACCGCTAGGGCCACAAAGCATAAAGACAGCGACCGGCTTGTTCGGATCAGTTAATTTAGCACGCGAGGTTTGAATACGTTCGGCAATCGCTGTTAGGGCATGTGATTGGCCAATCACACGTTGCTCCAAGGTCGTGGCTAAATGCAAAATCGAGTTCGCTTGATCTTTGACCATGCGACCGACCGGGATGCCTGTCCAATCAGCCACCACTGCGGCTACGACAGCACCATCGACTGCCGGGAAAATCAATGGCTGCTCACCCTGCTGACTTAATAACTCCTCTTGCAATTGCTGCACCCGCTGCAACATCTCCGCACGCGCTTCCTCACTTAACTCCGACGCCTCTCGTAGGCTACGACGTAGCTCAAACAGCTCCGATGCCAAGCGCTGCTCAGCCTCCCATGCCGCCTGTAAAGCAAGCTGTTGGGTCTCGGCCTCCTTAAGCTCCTGCTCAATTGCTTCAATGCGTGCTGCCTCACCCAGGCCCAAGGCTAATTCTCGTTCAGCAATGCCTTTTTCTACCGTCAAATGCTCAATCTTGCGATTCAAATCCTCCAAAGCAGCAGGCTGTGCATATTGGCTCACCGCAACCCGCGCACATGCCGTATCTAGTAAAGCAACGGCTTTATCCGGTAGCTGACGTGCTGGAATATAACGATGCGATAGCTTAACCGCTGCTTCTACCGCTTCATCCAACAGCAGCACTTGGTGATGTGCTTCTAATTTATCGACTAAGCCACGCAACATAATCAGTGCTTTTTTCTCATCTGGCTCATGCACTTGGATGGTTTGGAAACGGCGCGTTAAGGCAGGATCCTTTTCAATGTATTTTTTGTACTCCGCCCAGGTGGTGGCACCAATGGTGCGCAACTCACCCCGCGCCAAGGCAGGCTTCAGTAGATTGGCGGCATCACCAGTACCGGCAGCACCACCCGCACCGATCAAGGTATGAATCTCATCAATAAATAAGACAATGGGCTTTTCACTGGCTTGCACCTCATCAATCACGGCACGCAAACGGGACTCAAACTCACCTTTCATGCTGGCGCCTGCTTGCAGTAAACCAATATCTAAGAGATACAGCGACATATCACGTAATGATTCAGGCACATCGCCCTTGGCCAAACGTAAGGCAAAGCCCTCGACCACAGCCGTTTTACCCACCCCCGCTTCACCCGTTAATAAGGGGTTATTTTGACGACGGCGCATCAGAATATCCACCATTTGACGGATTTCTTCATCACGTCCGGAAACGGGGTCAATTTCATTGTTGCGTGCACGCTCGGTCATATCGACCGCATATTGCGCCAACGCTGATGGCTGCCCGCCCCCGCCCGTACTGGCTGCAGCAGTACCGATTTCGTCTGTTCGCAAAGCCGCCGTTTGATGATCCTCGGCAGAGCCTTTAACAATTTGATTTAACTTATCCGCCAACACATCGGGGATAATTTTTTTAAAGGCGGGACTAATCCCATACAGTACATTGCGTGAGGAATTACTTTTTAAAATACCGAGCATTAAATAAGCACTGCGAATCCGTGCATCGCCATATTTTAAGGAGCCGTAGACCCATGCCCGCTCAGTGGCGTTATCAATATGTTCGGACAAATCGGATATTGAGCTAGCACCCTGTGGCAGCTCCTCAAGCGCAACGATAATCCCCTGCTCTACATCCTCAGGGCGGATTTCAAAATAACGTAAGATTTTTTGTATATCAGTATCATGCTCATGCATTAATTGGTGCAACCAATGCACTAATTCCACATAGGGATTGCCACGTAATTTACAAAAAGCAGTTGCCCCCTCAAGCGCTCGATAGAGGGTAGGATTTAATTTGGCAAACAGATCAGCACGATTAATTTCTGACATCTTAAACTCTTAACAAACTTGATACAAAAGCACAATAATGAAGCTGATTTTAAAGCCCCAATCTTGCACTTTGATGACAGTTCTTAGATTCATCAAATTGCAATAATTATTCGCTAAACTGCACGCTTCACTGTGTTGTTGCATATGAGCAAAAATCGTACTGTCACCACCCCCAAGGATCTCGTTGCGCTAAATGACTATTGGCACACACTCGAAGCCGATCCCTACGCCCATAGTTTTTATCAAGTACTGCGTTTTATTGACGCACGTAGTGATTTATTAAAACCTATCGGCCGCAACAGCCTGCCTAAGCATGAACCGGTTAGGCTGCGCCAAGAGCCGTCCATGTCGTTTGCGCCCTCTAACCTCACCAAGGTGGAGCGCAAACCCGGTCGTCCTAGCACCATCTCGATTTTAGGCTTTGGTCTCTTCGGTCCCAACGGTCCGCTGCCTTTACATATTACTGAATATGTACATGAGCGTATCCATCATCATAAAGATCATACGCTGTCAGCCTTTGCGGATATTTTTCATCATCGCTTAATCACCTTGTTTTACCGGGCCTGGGCCGACTCACAAACCACTGTTAGCTTGGACCGCAAAAACTCCGCCTTTAGTCGCCATGTTGCTAGTTTAATCAGCATGGGCATGGACTCCCTGTTGGAGCGCGATGCCATTTATGATCATGTGAAATTTTATTTTGCTGGTCATTTAGCGCGCCAAAGCCGCAATCCCGAGGGCCTAGTCTCCATACTTAAGCGCTTTTTTGGCATAGAGGTAGCGCTTAAAGAGTTTATTCCACAATGGATTGAACTTCATCCCGAACACCAAATTCAACTAGGCCAAAACCCAGTCGCCCTTGGTAAGGATACGATTTTAGGCAGTAAAGTCAAAGATGCACAGCATAAATTTCGTTTAGAACTGGGCCCCTTGTCCTTGGCGCAATACCGTCGTTTTTTTCCTCAAGCACAACAATCCAAGGAGCTAGTCAGTTGGGTACGTCAATACATTGGCATTGAGCTAGCGTGGGATGCACGTTTATTATTGGATAAAGATGAGATTCAAGGGCTACGCCTAGGTCAAGGTGGTCGTTTGGGCTTAGAGAGCTTTTTAGGTCAGCGCAACCCAGAACGCGGTCATTTTGGGGAATTAATTATTGATTATGAGGCACGTCAAGGCTCGGCCTAAAAAAAGAGCGCCCTACAGCGCTCCCTCGGACTCTGTCCCTAGCCAGAGCTTAATACGCATACACTCGCACTAAGCGTCAGCTTGCGCCTTTGCCGCTTCCAGTTCCTCGATCATGATTTCACGAATTTTGAATTTCTGAATCTTACCGCTGGCCGTCATCGGAAACTCTTCCGCGAAGCGAATGTAGCGTGGGATTTTCTGACGAGAAATTTGTCCGGCACAAAACTCCTTCACCTCTTCCTCGCTCAGGCTGGCGTTTTCTTTGAGCATAATCCAAGCACATAGCTCCTCACCATAGACCTCATCAGGCACACCTACCACCTGCACATCTTGAATCGCCGGATGGGTGTATAAAAACTCCTCAATTTCACGTGGGAATAAGTTTTCACCACCGCGAATCACGAGGTCCTTAATTCGACCCACGATATTGCAATAACCGTCTTCGTCCATCACGGCTAAGTCACCCGTGTGCATCCAACGTGCCTTATCAATCACTTCAGCCGTTAGCTCAGGCTCACCCCAATAACCCTGCATCACAGAATAACCACGCGTACACAGCTCACCCGAGACACCACGCGGCACAATCCGACCTAATTCATCAATAATTTTCACTTCCACATGCGGGTGAATGCGACCCACGGTACTGACGCGCTTATCTAATGGATCATCCACATCCGACTGCATACTCACGGGTGAGGTCTCAGTCATGCCATAACAAATGGTCACTTCACGCATATTCATCTCGTCGACCACACGACGCATCACCTCCATCGGGCATACCGAACCTGCCATCACCCCAGTACGTAAGGAACTAAGATCAAAGGACTTAAACTCTGGATGCTCCAACATGGCAATAAACATGGTCGGTACACCATAGGCGGCGGTACATTTTTCCTCTTCGATAACCTTTAGGTTATCCGTAGGATTAAACACGGGACCATGATAAACCATCGCCGCACCATGGGTGACACACGCTAGATTACCAATCACCATACCAAAGCAATGAAATAACGGCACCGCAATAGAAACTCTATCAGCTGGACTTAATTTGATTTTTTCACCAATAAAATAACCGTTATTTAAAATATTATGGTGCGTTAAGGTCGTACCCTTTGGTGAGCCAGTCGTACCAGAAGTAAATTGAATATTAATCGGATCATCAAACTGCAGCTCTTGACCAACCTCCTGCAAGGCCTCTAACTCGGCCGCAGTCGGCTCCACCAACAGATCCTTATAGTTGAGGATACCAGTACTCGGATCATCCTCCAGCTTAATCACATAACGCAAGCTAGGCACATTAGCCGAGCGCAATTCGCCCAGTGGAGCGTCCTTAAGCTCAGGTACCACATCGTAGACCATGGACTCATAATCACTGTCTTTAAACGAGGAAATCAACACTAGACCAGCACATGAGACCTTATTAAGCGAGTACTCCAACTCCTTACGACGATAAGAAGGGTTCAAGGTAACCAGAATAATTCCTGCCTTTGCCGTGGCGTATTGAATCACAGTCCACTCGGCTGAGTTAGTCGCCCACAAAGCTAAGCGGTCACCTCGACGAAAACCCAAACGACGTAAGCTGCAGGCCACACGGTCCACCTGATCGCGTAACTCCTGGTAGGTGTAACGAATGCCTTGCTGGCGCGATACCAGTGCCAACTGATCAGCATACTTCGTGCTTGCCTCATCGAAGTTTTGACCAATGGTCTGACCCAATAAAGGCGTATCGACTGCACCATGTACATAGCTTAGTAAAGTCATCTATCTCCCCTAAAAAATTCTGTCCGTTTTAACGAGTTATCTCATCATGTGCATGATGATAATACGGGCATATCATAATAAATAATGAATAAAAATTTAGTCATATAAAAGACTAAGCTTGTTATATTATAAAAACTTACCAATCACCACCCAACTTGGTAAAGCGCTCTATATCCCGCCGTTGGCGCTTAGTCGGTCGGCCACCACGCAACTGTTGCGCCGGTTCGGGTGCAAAGCGGCGTTGCTCGGCGCGACGCTCACGCTCGGCAATACTCGCAGCTGTTTCTTCATACAATTGCTGTGCGACAGGTGCCGGACCACGCACCTGACTTAAGCCCTTAACCACCACTGTTTTATACTCGCGTGGCATTTTAATCAACACCGTATCGCCGATTTTAACTTCACGCGCTGGTTTAATATTTTGCCCATTAATTTGCACGCGATCCTTATTAATATTATCCACCGCGATGGAACGGGTCTTAAAAAAACGGGCTGCCCATAGCCACTTATCAATACGCACTTTCTCAGCTTCCATACCCTCTGAACTCTCCAAAAAAGCATTGCTTCTTAGTCTATATTACAATAGCAAGGCGCATCATTTCATCTTCTGTTACTGCCATGCTGTTGCCCGAACTTCGTGACTTAGATTTATCGCCCCCTTATTATGATCATTGGCGTGCATTCATTGAGACCACTTTACTCGAAATGGCTAAGTTCCACTCAGTAAGTGAGCTGCTCAACCATCTTAAGGCCAGCGACTTTACTAAACACTTTGTGCCTCAAGCTGCCTTACCTGTGGGCGTTGCCTATGAAAGCTTTATTTATGACACCGATGGCATACCCACACGGGACGGACCACACGACTACTTTAATGCCTTATGTTGGTTTTTATTTACTCATTCAAAAAGCCAGCTTAATCGTGTGCAAGCCGCACAAATACGCCAGGATGGGGTCTATCAACAACGCGGTGCCGTACGTGATGCGATAACTATTATTGATGAAAACGGTCTGTTATTAGCCTGTTCTGATAGCTTATGGGAGGCCTTAGCGCAAAAGCAATGGCAGCGCGCTTTTGTGGCGCTGAGAGAGGAGTGGCAGCACAGTCAGGCGGTGATTTTCGGGCATGCTTTGATGGAAAAGCTACTCAAGCCCTACAAAGGCATTTGCGCCCATGTCATTCGCATCCCACCGCCAATGGGGACATTAGATTTAAACGTCGTCGATCGCTGGCTGAGCGCTTTTCTGAGTGCTGACAAGCTAGCCACCAAACCCTATATCCCGGTACCAATTTTCGGCATCCCGGGTTGGCACCCGCAGCAACAAGCAGCAGGTTTTTATGAAGATAAGACGGTCTTCAGACCACCGCGTATTCGCTAAAAAAGACTGTCCACCTTGGATAGACGATGCATCCGCTGAATCCGTGCCGCATCTTCCTCACTACTACGAATGGAGTGACTCACAAAGTCTAGATGCTCACCCATCACCGTTTTAGCGCGCTCAGGATCATGGTTAACAATGGCTTGCATCACGGCCTCATGCTGTTCAGTTAAATGGCGATGATTTTTAACATCATCCATGGTGAACATTAAACGACGATTTTCTTTAACGGTTGAAAAGACTAAATCAAATAGACCGCGCATAATCTGTAGCAGCACCAAATTATGCGATGCCTCAGCAATCGCTAAATGAAAGCGCGCATCCGCCTGCGCCGCCTCCTCCATTTCACCGCGTTGCTGGTGCTTTAACATAATATCAAGGCATGTTTGAATTTTGCGCTTATCCTCAGGGGTTGCGCGTTGCGCCGCATACCAAGCCGTACTGATTTCCAAGGCATGCCTCGCCTCAAGTACATCATAACGATAATGCGGATCATCGCTTAAGAGTGTGGTGAGCGTAGCAAAACTCTGTGAGGGCCAGGTCATAATATCGGTCTGCACAAAGGTACCACCCCCGGGTCTAGTCACCACTAAGCCCTGACTATTTAAGGCCCGAATCGCCTCGCGCACAGCCGAACGTGAAACCTCAAACAACTCAGCCAGATCGCGCTCTGATGGCAAGCGTTCACCAACCGCCAATTGACGTGCTTGGATCAACTGCTTAATTTGATCCTTTATTTTGTCAGCAACACGAGTAAAATTATTTGTCATGAGCGCTCCCATCGCAGGGCGTAGTGATAATAAAGCGGCAAAGGTAGGGGCATATTATAGGCTAAGTCTAGTGAGCTGGCGCATCCAAAGCCCTATCTTTGTGCGAACTAAAGACTAAGAAATCTTTACTTCATACTTAAAATTTTCCGGTCGACCTAATGAAATACGATATTCTACTGGACGATTTTCAAGGTTATATGCCAAGCGCTCAATTTTAATCAGCATGTCACCTTTACGGGCATTTAAGTCACTATCTTCTACCTCGGAAGTAAAAGATAAGGTTTCTTTAGCTGTTGAGATGAACTGCCCACAATGCTGGTAATAAAAAGGGTAAAGTAAATTCCCGAATTCTAATGGTTCAAAGCGCAACAAATCGCTAAACAAACGCTCTGGCAACCAAATTTGCTCGCTTAAAACCACTTTATTTTCTACGATACGCAAACGTTGCAACTCAATTAACGCCGTTCCCTCGTCAATCTGCAAGTGCTTATTGATTGCAGGTGTAGGAGGCACTTTACGTATAGATTTCACCATGCCAGTTGGCACAGCTTGTTTACCCTCATGATTACGAAATCGAAAAAAACGTAATAAAGAATTCTTGAAATCTGGCTGCTTAATAAATGTGCCTCGCCCTTGCGCCTTGTATAGCATACCCTCTTGAACTAATCGATCGATTGCTTTTCGAATCGTACCTATAGACACTTGATACTCTTGAGCTAACATCTGTTCAGTTGGGATGGGTAGGTCAGGATCCCACCCCTGCTCTACTAAACGAGCTTGTATATCGATACGAATACGTTCGTAGAGCGGCAAATTTAGTTGCGGCAATGTAGCTGTTGAGATGGGTAAATGAAGCGCCATGCGGTAAATAAATTAAGCGTCTAGTTTAAACAGGGAAAGCGCATTTTGACTCAAAACCTTTTGTCTTAATATAGGATTTTGAAGTAATGTATGCAAAAACTCATAGTTTAAATTATAGCTTAGCTCTTCATGCTGTGTGTGAGGCCAATCACTACCCCAAACCAATCGATCCTCCATGCCGCAATCCAGTAGTAAGTGCAAGGCTTTATTTGCATTTTCCGCACCCCGCTCACCCACTCCTAAGCGATAAAACGCAGATACTTTTACCCAATAACGCTGCGGATCTAAGTGATCTAACATCGTCTGATAATGCGGGTCCTCTACCCCTTTATCCGGATCTACACGAGCAAAATGATCCAATACAATAGGCCCTGAAAAATTCTTTAAGACCGGCATCATAGTCGATAAATAAGAAGGCGGACAATGCAATTCCAATTGCCAGTTTAGCGAGTTTAAATGCTCTAAAAACACTTGCCATTGTGGCTCTGTTAGGTCAGGAATTTCTTTAGCAAATAAATTCAACCGTACCCCTTCAATACCTTGCTCCTTAAGAGACTGCAAATAAGCCAACTCACTATCTACTGGCACCACAGCAATGCCCTTGAGACGATCAGGATAGGCAGCAATCGCCGCCAACATTTGGCTGTTATCGTAACCTAAAAAACTCGGCTGAATTAAAACACCATAGTCAAAACCATATTGATCTAAATTATCTATATAGCTTTCTACCGAAGCACTTTTAGCGGGACTATAACGCGCCCCTTCAACTACCGGGACATTAGCATCAAATATATGCGCATGCGTATCAACTTGTTTCATTTAGAGTACTCCCTGAGCAATCAAAGCTGCCATTAAAGCTGCAATAAGACCGATTGGCACGGCACGGAACAGTAAATCATTAAATAATTCGGACTGATTTACCCCCTGTGGAGTCGAGCCTAAAATCAAACTACCTCCTGAAGAAAAAGGAGAAATCGCCGAGGCTTGTGCTCCTACCACGATACAAACAAATAACACGATAGGATTATGACCAGTAGCTGCTGCGATAGCCGGCACTATAGGGAATAAAGCCGGTGTTACAACACCTAAGGTACTGGCAAATAAAGACATCACAGCACCAATGAGGCACATAGTCAAAGGAATAATCCAATAAGGGATCGTGGTTGAAACCCAATCAGAAAGAATGTTAATAACACCAGCCTTTATGGCCACCTCAATCAACATCCCTACACCACAAATCATGATAAGCGTGCCCCACGGTACCATCGCAATGACCTTCTTCTCATCAGCTAATTTCATTAATAAGCTAATCACAGCAAAAATTATGGCCATAAAACCGATATCCACCTTGGAATTTAAAAAACTGATACTGTGATTTTGCGGAAAAATAAGATTCAAAATCGGAATTACTAGCACCAATGCCATCAAAGTAATCACTAGCATTAATGACTGTTTTTGTTTGGTTTCAAAAGGCGCAGGCCTTTCCACTGCAATATTAATACTTAATTTTTTATGATTAAAAATCAAATAACTAGTGATAACAACAATAGGAATAATTAAAGTAGCAATAAAAATAGCCGTAGAATTGCTAAAGGCTTGTGCAGGACTGATCCCTACACCTTCCATGATCCCACGGAAAATCACCCCACTTTGCGATGTCATAAAGTTAGCACCAGCCAATGCTCCGTAATTAACCGCCATACCACCAATGATTTTACTCATCCCGGTTTTCTGGCAAAGCAATAAAGTCATAGGCGCCATAAATGCCAATACCGTATAAAAACCAGCACCCAATGCAGCGATAATCGTGGCTGAGGCGAAAATAGCCAGTGGCAATAACAGTGGAAAATTCCTGCAAGCATAAAGTAAATGATTCGCTAATTTTTCCAACGTACCGTTAACCATCGCGACGTTGTAGAACAGAGTTACAGCAAAAATAATAAAAAAGATTTTGATCGGCCAAAAACTGACTACTTGTGAGGCAGTTAAATCCAAACCGTAGCAACCAATTAAATAGGCAAAAACAATAGCAAATAAACCAATATTAATTTTGGTGATATAACCAATTGCTATCGCAAGGATAATGGCAAGAATAATAATTAAGGTCATGATGACTCCTCTAAGAACATGAACATCTTATCATCTAATCATCTATATGTTTATATCTTTTATTAGAGGGTAAACCCTAATCTTTAACCAATCAGCAAGCAAGAATAAAAATAACGGACACAAAAAAGGGGCTAACGCCCCTTTGAGTACCACACTGCCTAATTAGGCTACGCCTTAGCTGGCAGCGCCACCACCGCTTTGCCTTTATGCAGTGACAGACTGAGTAAAAATGCGCCCAACCACAACAGTGCGACTACGCCCCAAACCCAATTGGCACTAATCAACCATTGTCCGATTAGACCGGCCTGAACCACATAATAGAATAAAGGCACCAGGGTTTTACGGATAATCTCACCCTCACGGTTAAGCATACCGACCACGGCACTCGCCGCCACGACATTATGCACACACACCATATTACCGGCGGCACCACCCACTGCCTGTTGAGCCACCACAATCGCCGACTGATCAAGCGTTAAACCAATCTCTTGTGCAGTAGAAAACTGGAAGTAAGCAAACATCATATTACTAATGGTATTTGAGCCCGCTGCAAAGGCACCCAAGGCACCGATCCACGGTGAAAAATACGGCCATGCATCACCTGCGATGGCGGCGGCACTGTGCGCCAAAATCAAAGGCATGCTGCTAATTGAGCCATCGGCTGAAACCGAATTAATAAATACCTGCACCATTGGCACCGCTAATAATAAGGCGGGTGCTGCACTAACCATGGTCATCATTGACTCTTTGACACCATGCGCATACTGACGCACACTCACACCGAAAATCACAATACACGCTAAGGAGGCGAGCAGTAACACCGAACCTGGTGAATATAAGAACTGCGCTGAAGTGCTGATAGAGGTACCAAACAGATTACTGAATCTGATCGTTAACTCTGGCGATACCAAGAAAGCTTTAATACTCGGCACGGTACGCGTCAACACGAGCAAGCCAACCACAATCACATAGGGTGAAAACGCACGCCAAACAGAGAAACTACTGCCACTTTGCTGTTGATCCAAAGATAAACTACCTAACCATGCACTTTCCCATTGCTCACGTGGTGGAAAATCAAAATTCTCTTTAGGGAGCAACCAACCCTTTTTAGCGACTGGCACGGCAATCATCAAACCAATAAGCGCAGCTAGCAAAGAGGGAAACTCCGGCCCAAACAACGCCGCAATAAAATAATACGGCACCGTAAAGACCACCCCTGCAAAGAGCGCAAACTTCCACGCCTTCAGCCCTTCCACAAAAGAGCGCTTAGCACCAAAGAAACGCGTTAATAAACCACATAAAATCAGCGGAATAGCCACCCCAATCAAACCATGGATTAAGGCCACATTTTGCACAATATGCTGCAAATACTCCAGTGGCTGCATCGGTGCAATGATGGCAGCCACATCCGCCTTATTATCAATCCCTGACAGCACACCAACCAACATGGGCGTACCAACCGCACCATACGACACCGGTGTGGATTGAATCACTAAGACTGACATCACAGCGGCCATCGCTGGAAAACCTAGCGCCAACAGCAAGGGCGCAACCACCGCTGACGGCGTCCCCCAACCGGAAGAACCCTCAATCAACGAGCCAAATAACCAAGCCACGATAATCACTTGCACCCGGCGGTCTGGAGAAATCCCCATAAAACCTTGGCGAATGGCCACTAAGGCACCACTGACTTTTAAGGTATTCAACAATAAAATGGCGCCGAACACAATAAACAACACGGTCAACGCCGTAACCACACCGTTCACCGTGGCCGCAGCAATCACCGCCGCCTCCGTGTGCCAAACAAAGAAGGCCAATGCAGCGGTGACCACATAGGCCACGCCCATTGACAATTTGGCAGGATACCTTAACACCACCATCAGTAAAAAAACGACAGCAATGGGCGCTAAGGCTAATAAGGTATAAAGCATCTCCACACTCCTCTAGGGAATACAATTTGACTATTTTTGAATGTGTTCGATCATACTGGTAGTACCAAATATCCGTATATAAGGAGAAACCCTGAATTATTTTGCTTAAAATCTCATGTATTCTTATGTTTTATATAAAGTGGTCCTACCACTTATTAGTTTATAATAAAACAATCCCTCAACATTCCTTACTATCAGAGCCATGATTATTGCTTCATCTACCGATTACCGTAAGGCAGCTAAGCGACGCTTACCGCCCTTTTTATTTCATTACATTGATGGCGGCGCTTATGCCGAGCGCACCCTTGACGATAATGTCAACGATCTGGCGAAGGTCGCATTAAAACAGCGTGTGCTCCGCGATATGTCAGCCCTGGACACAAGCATGGAGCTCTTCGGAGAAAAGCTCCGTATCCCCTTAATTCTGTCGCCAGTGGGCCTGACGGGTATGTATGCTCGCCGCGGTGAGCTACAAGCAGCCAAAGCCGCAGCCGACTATGGCATCCCCTTTACCATGTCAACCGTGTCCGTGTGCCCCATTGAAGAAGTGGCGCCGGCGCTCTCACGACCGATGTGGTTCCAGCTTTATGTGCTAAAAGACCGTGGTTTTATGAAAAATGTGCTTGAGCGCGCCAAAGCAGCTGGCTGCTCCACCCTCGTGTTTACGGTGGATATGCCAGTGCCAGGTGCCCGTTATCGTGATGCCCATTCGGGTATGAGTGGCCCCTATGCCGAATGGCGTCGCTATTTACAAGCCGCATTACATCCTCTCTGGTCGTGGGATGTCGGCTTACACGGCCGCCCTCATGACTTGGGTAATATCTCCCGTTATCGTGGTCAGCCCGTGGCCCTAGAAGACTATATGGGTTGGTTGGGAGCAAACTTCGACCCCTCGATCTCATGGCAAGACTTAGAGTGGATTCGTGAATTCTGGGACGGTCCCATGGTGATTAAAGGCATTCTTGATGCTGATGATGCCAAGGATGCGGTGCGCTTTGGGGCAGATGGTATCGTCGTGTCTAACCACGGCGGTCGCCAATTAGACGGTGTGCTGTCCACCACCAAAGCCCTACCGAGCATTGCCGATGCTGTCAAAGGCGAGTTAAAAATCCTCGTCGACTCAGGCATTCGTAACGGTTTAGATATCGTACGCATGCTCGCCTTAGGGGCCGATGCAACCATGATCGGGCGTGCCTATATTTATGCCTTAGCCGCTGCCGGTGGACAAGGCGTCAGTAATTTACTGAATCTCTTAGAAAAAGAAATGCGTGTCGCCATGACCCTAACCTCTAATCGTCAGATATCAGAAATCAATCGCGACTGTTTAGTACAGTCCTAGACTCACTCACTTCATCAGGAGCACCACCTTGCTGGTGCTCATTTTTTTCATGGATAGCCAAATGTCATCAGCCCTTCATCACTAAGGTGTTAAGCTTTTGACACCTAACAAACCATCTCAACATTGGAGTCCTTGTGTGAGTACAGTAGCCATTTTAATTTCCCTCTTTCTACTGATGTACCTTGCTTATCGAGGTATTTCAGTACTTATACTAGCGCCCGTTTTGGCCGCCTTAGCCGTTTTATTATCTGGTGATATCAGCTTAATGCTACCCATCTACACTGAAACCTTTATGGGAGCCTTGGGTAATTATTTACTGAATTTCTTTCCCATTTTCCTATTAGGCGCTATTTTTGGGCAGCTTATTGCCGATTCCGGTGCCGCCTCTAGTATTGCCACGTGGTTTACCAAGGTTTTGGGGCCTAAACATGCCATTCTTACCGTGGTGCTTGCGTGCGGCGCCTTAACCTATGGTGGCGTTTCTTTATTTGTGGTGGCATTTGCGATTTTCCCTATTGCTAAGGTGATGTTCTATCAGGCCAATATTCCTAAACGCCTGATTCCTGGAGCGATTGCCCTGGGTGCTTTTACCTTTACCATGACTGCCTTACCCGGCACGCCAGCCATTCAAAACGCCATTCCTATCCCTTACTACGGTACCAATGTCTTTGCCGCACCGGGTTTAGGTATTATCGCTGCAACAATCATGTTTTTTGTGGGTTGGCTCTGGCTTAATCGACGCGCCCAGGCCGCCCAAGCAGCGGGCGAAGGCTATGGTGAACACAATGACGGTGTAGCCGATGAGCATCTCAACACGCAAGCACAGATGCCGGTGCTGTTGGCCTTTTCACCATTACTCTTGGTGATTGCGCTCAACGCTTTATTTACCTATGTGATTTTCCCGGCGATGGACTTCTCTGCCATCAATCAAGCCTTTGAGGCCATTGATCCGACGAAGAAACTCGGCATTTGGGCCATTATTATTTCATTGGTGCTGGCCTCACTGTGGCTGATTATCATTGCCTTTGCGCGTTTTCATCACTTGCGCGACACCATCAATAAGGGCACCCTCGGCTCCATGCTACCCGCCTTTAATACCGCTTCGGAAGTGGGCTATGGCGCAGTGATTGCCGGTCTTGCAGGCTTTGCCATTTTAAAAGAGCTGGTCCTAAACGTATCACCAAATAATCCACTGATTTCTGAGGCAGTAGCAATGATGACCTTGGCAGGGATCACGGGTTCTTCTTCTGGTGGCTTAAGTATTGCCTTGCAGACCTTAGGTGCAGATTACCTACAAATTGCCCTTGAAAATAATATTAGCCCCGAGCTCTTGCACCGAGTAGCGGTGATTGCTGCTGGTGGCTTTGACACCTTGCCGCATTGTGGAGCGATTATCACCTTACTCTCCATTTGCAGCTTGAATCACCGTCAGTCCTACATGGATATTGCCGCTGTCACCATTTTCGGTCCGCTCCTGGCCTTAAGTAGCGTGATTGCCTTGGGAACGATGTTTGGTTCCTTTTAACTAAACGAAAAATAGCACTGCTAGCAGTGCTATTTTTTTTGCCTAGATAAGTTCAAAGGCGATCAGCGATGTTCTCAACATATAAAGACAAATAAAGGACAGTACAAAGGCAAAGATTTTCTTAATACGTTTAACCGGCCAAGTATGGGCAAAATGCGCACCCACCGGTGCCATTAGCACGCTGGTAGAAATTAAGGTTAACCATGCCGGCCAATAAATATAGCCCACCATACCCGGCTGCCAGCCAATGTCCTTAAGACCTGAATAAATAAAGCCAATGGTATTTGCTAGCGCAATAGGAAAACCAAGTGCAGCAGAGGTACTAACCGCATTGCGGATATTCACATTACACCAAACAAGAAACGGCACGGTTAAAAAACCGCCCCCGGCGCCAACCAAACCAGAGACAAAACCAATGATCGTACCCACGAAAGTAGTGCCTAAAAAGCCGGGCAACTGACGCGAAGGCTTAGGCTTTTTATCGATCGCCATATTAAAGGCTGAATAAGCCATAAAAAGCGAAAACACCAGGGCTAGCCAAGCGGTACTAATAAAGGAAAAGACCACCCCTCCCGACAAAAAACCGCCTAAAAACACCCCCGGCACCAAGGCCGCCACCACCGGCCACAATACACCGCCACGCTTATGGTGGGCACGCATACTGGATAAAGAGGTAAAGCAAATCATCGCCATGGAAGTCGCAATACAGGCATGCACCACTAACTCCAAGGGCATCCCCTTCCAGCTAAATAGCATGGTTAAAAACGGCACCAATATCATGCCACCGCCCACGCCTAGCAGACCGGCCATAAAGCCACCGACACTACCCAGCACTAATAAACACAGTGCAATGTCCCAACCGAAAGTCATCATAATGATTGTTGAGCTTGAGCATCACAAGCTCAGGCCCTTACTATTTTAAATTACCGGACAAAAACTGCTGTAAGCGTAAACTCTTCGGATTATTTAGGACCTCCGCAGGTGGCCCTTGCTCCTCCACCACACCCTCATGTAAAAACATCACTTGAGTGGCAATATGACGCGCAAAACCCATCTCGTGGGTCACCACAATCATGGTACGACCCTCTTCGGCCAGTTCCTGCATCACTTTCAACACCTCACCCACTAGCTCCGGGTCCAAAGCCGAGGTCGGTTCATCAAACAGCATCACCTCAGGCTCCATTGCCAGCGCTCTAGCAATGGCAACGCGTTGCTGCTGACCGCCGGAAAGCTGTGACGGATACTTTGACTCCGCATCAGCTGGTAAACCCACTTTTTTCAAATAGGCGCGTGCACGGGCAATGGCATCCTCCTTTTTAACCCCCAACACATGCACCGGGGCTTGAATAATATTATCCAACACCGTCATATGCGCCCATAAGTTAAAGTGCTGAAACACCATCGCCAATTTGGTACGAAACTGCTGCAACGCCTTTTTATCACTGACTTTAAGATAGCCCTTAGTATCTTTTTCCAAAGGCAAGGCCTGACCGTTCAGGATGATTTTCCCCTCATTGGCCTGTTCAAGAAAATTAATACAGCGCAAAAAAGTACTTTTACCGGAACCACTGGAACCGATAATCGCCACCACATCACCGGCTTTTGCCTGTAAGGTAACGCCCTTTAATACCTCGTGGTCACCATAAGACTTATGAATATCCAGAACTTCTAATTTATACATTGTTAACTACCTGTTTATCACTTTTTGGGCTAACCACAAGATACGCTAAGGCCCGTTTTTCAATCTTTCTAAATAAAGCCACAATCACAAAGGCGACCACCATATACAGTAATGCGGCGATACCATAAGCGATAAACGCTTGATAGGTCGCTGCATAGGCATCGCGTGCCACCTTTAAAATATCCGGTACCGTGGCGGCAAAGGCTAAAGAGGTGGTATGCAGCATCAAAATCACCTCATTGCTATAGGCGGGCATCGCCCGTCGCAGCATTGAAGGAATAATAATACGCCGATACAGCTGCCATTTACTCATACCAAAGGCTCTAGCGGCCTCAATTTCCCCCTTGGCGGTGGTACGGATAAAGCCGGCAAACATTTCCGTGGTGTAGGCGGTGGTATTTAAGGTTAGGGCCAAAATAGCACAGTAATAACCATTAATAAAAAAATCACGTAATAAGGGTGTACCACGCACCACATCCAAACTAATTAAGCCGCTATAAATCAGCAATAACTGCACATAAAAGGGCGTGCCTCTAAACACATAGGTAAATAACCAAATCGGCCCCTTAATCAAGAGGTTTTTGGAAACTCGCCCCACCGCTAACAACACTGATAGCACAAAACCAAATAGCAGAGACAGCACCAAAATCCACAAAGTAACGGCCAGTCCAGAGAACTCGAAACCGTCCCAGATTAAGAATGCTTGCCAATAATCCTGCCAAATTTCAAAAAATCTTTCCATGCTGCTTAATCCACTTCAAATTTAGCAGCACCGGCCGAGTAGCGTCGCTCTAAATACCATAGAACAATATTTGATAAGGAGGTTAAAACCAAATAAATCAGACCGGCGATCAGAATGTATTTAAACATATTGCCGGTAGCGCGCCCCGCATCCTGACTGGCCTTAACCAAATCACTCAGACCAATAATAGAGACTAAGGCGGTAGCCTTTAACACCACTAACCAGTTATTACCTATGCCGGGAATGGCATAACGCATCATTTGTGGAAATAAAATCCGACTAAAAACCTGTCGCGGACTCATACCATAGGCCATGCCCGCTTCAATTTGCCCCTTGGGCACAGATAAAAACGCACCACGGAAGGTTTCGGTAAAATAAGCGCCGTAAATCATCCCAATCACGATCACACCGGCCCAAAAGGGATCAATCTGAATCACCTTCCAACCCAAGGCATCCGTGATTTGATTTAGGCCCATCTGAATACTGAAAAACAGCAATAGCATCAGCACCAAATCAGGTACGGCACGGATAATCGTGGTATAAATCGTTGCAATGCCACGCAACAAGGCACCGCCAAATAGCTTGGCACTGGCGCCAAGCAAGCCCAATACAAAGGACAATAAAACGGACAAAAGGGCTAACTTAATCGTAGCCCAAGTGCCGCTTTTAATGAGTTCCCAATAACCGTCTAAGAACACAATTAGCTCAATATCCCTGATTACTTAATCACTGAAATCTCACCATCTTGGAAGTACTTCTTAGCAAGCTCGTCCAATACGCCCTCGTCCTTAAGCGCTTTTAGGGCACCGTCGATTTTGCTCTTAAGCTCCGTATCTTCCTTACGTATACCGATAGCGATTTCATTATTCATGATCGGATCGTTAACAATCGGCTCACCCACAAAGGTAAAGCCGGCACCCTCAGCTGTATTTAATAAACCCTCAACGGCATTAGGTGATTCAAATAAAATCGCATCCACGCGACCAACCTTTAGGTCAGCAATGGTCTGTGACTGTTCAACATAGGAGGTCACACGCACACCCGAACGTCTATCCCAACGCTTACGCGCATAGGTTTCCTGCACCGAACCCTGTAATACACCGACGGTCTTACCCTTAAGTGACTCGTCGCTACCATCAATACCACTGTCTTTAGCGGCCACTAATTGGCTAGTAACTTCATATAAAGGATCAGTAAAAGAAATCACCTTTTTACGCTCTTCGGTGACTGTAATGGCTGAATGCACTAAATCAAATTTACGTGCTAATAGACCAGGAATCAAGCTATCAAAGGGCTGCTCAATCCACACGCACTGCATTGCCAATTTTTCACAAATGGCATTACCAATATCAATATCATAGCCCGCTAACTCACCACTAGGTAATTTATACTCAAAGGGTGCGTACGCTGCTTCGGCACCGATACGTAACTCAGCCTTATCCTGTGCCGCCGCAGAAAATGAGGCTAAAGCAACAAGTGATGCGGCTACGAGTGATATTATTTTTTTCATAATTCCTCCTTTCGGACTAAATTAATTACAGGCTTGATTTTAGCGTTACGACCACAAAATAGAACCATAACCTAAACCTTTGATATTACATGAATTGACTCTCTCTGTTTAAAAAATTGCTCAACTCAGCTCATTGTCAGATAATTTTTAGTGATGCAATTTAATCAACAGGGCTAAGTTTAAACGTTCCCGGAGCCTAGCATGAAAAATACCGACCCCAATCGTCAAAATTTACTTAATAAGATCGGCAAGCTTGCACTCTCTGCTGGTAAGCCCGTGATTGAAAAAGCCCTACAACTCTTTTATGCCACCCAGAGCCCCGACACGCCGGCTTGGGCTAAACGCGTAATTTATGGTGCCTTGGCTTATTTAATTCTGCCAATTGATACCATTCCGGACTATCTGCCGGTGGTCGGCTTTACAGATGATTTAGGCGTGATTACCGCAGCCCTCACCACCGTGGCCGGCTATATTTCGCCGGAGATTAAGGCTAAATCCAAAGCGAAGATGGCGCAGTGGTTTGGCTAGGGTGGAAGGCTTGTTATGCGAGACTGATAAAGAACGGCAGGCTATAAACCCTGCAGAATGGCGATGTTTATTCTCCCGTTTGCGGAACATCACTATTTTTACCTAAAATAAAAGATTTGATTTCAGACAATCGCCTATTTCTATAAACTTCATCTTTCAACATGTTTTGTACTTCACATCCCCAGATAACCAGTACTTTGATGTCTGACTCGTTTAATTTAGAATAGGTATTTTTATCACGCTCTTTATTGGATAAAAGCTTTTTCTTCCAAAACTCATGATTGTTTTTGGGGAAACTCGCATACTTACAATTGTCATGCAAGTGCCAAAAACAACCGTTAACAAAAATAGCCGTGTTGTATTTCGGTAAATACAAATCCGGCTTTCCCGGCAGCTTTTTACTATGTAATCTATACCTGAATCCCTCTTTCCACAATAACCTGCGTATATAAAGCTCCGGCTTTGTGTTTTTATTCTTGACTCTTGCCATGTTTTCACTTCTACTCATGGCATCTTTTTTATTCATCACTTAAAACGTATTTGTAGATTAAGTTTAATCAAAGAAAGAGTTTTACCGTCGACATCTTCCTCATACACTTCACCGAATCCATGTCTGGTAGTTGACGGTGTGTCATATTTTGTGTTTTTTAACAGGTAATCTTCAAAGTAATTCCTGTTATACAAGTGATAGGCCAACACCTCACCGTCATCCTTAACGATGATGTAACCCCCCGATGCCTCGTCGATCCCCTCCCATACCGTTCCGGGTTTCATTCCTAAAGCTATTGCCGCAAGAAATTTTTTGAATTTATAACGATATGCATATGCATTGTTAAAATGCAGCGGATCTTCCTCCTCCAATCTTTTTACAATATCTTCACAAGAACTTAAACCATCTCGATAGTAATACAGCAACGTATGGGCGATAATTTCTTCCATTCGACTGTCTATAAGCAGTAAATTTGCAGAAAAAATGTCAGTTCCGGTTTTTAAAAACTCAATTTTACCTTCCTGACTTATTTTATTGATACGTTTGCGAACATCGATACCCTTTTCTGTACCTAGACGATAAATTGCATTAGCCTGTTCCAAAAGATGATAGTTATTGCTGACAATTTTATAAAGAAAATTAGTTGCTCTTCCCGCATTTAAAAGTGTCGGTGAAGAGCCTAGGTTTGATTTAATACTGAATCCGACAGTCGGTCTGTAACCCGTCTGACTGTCATGAATCATCATTGTTATGTCACTTTTATCGCGTGATGGAGCTGAAATCTGTTTACAACAAATTTTCTCCATGAAATTTTGTGCCGACTGTATTGCAAATGCTCCACCGGAACCGGATTTAATCTCTCTCAGAAGCCTTTCGGATTCTTGTTCAAATTCATTCCTTGAAACCGAATGAACAAGTTGATCATTAACATAAATCTCTACCTGTTCCCCCGGAACGTACTCTGTTTTTTGTTCTGTGCCTTTATTACGGATGATTTTCAGAATCGGAAAGAATACTTCCTCCAACTTATTTAAGCTCTCATCTGCTCCATGAATCTTACCGTCTGCCAACAGTCTCAATAAAACATACAGTTCCGACCACTCACCCTTATTACCCTTTATTTCATTTATCTGATTAATCATTTCAGTTAACTCCATTCAAACACCAGCTGTGGGTTGCTATCAGCAGCTTTATTAATTCTGACTTCGGTCTTTAGATCTGACAAACCATCTAAATGGAGTTTAATTCTTTCCGCCAAAGCTTTTATTACAGGTACGGTTACCGAGTTACCAAACTGTTTATACAAATGCGTATCAGCCACCACCAATTTGTATTCATCAGGAAATCCTTGAAGCCTTGCCCATTCACGAGGAGTCATTTTTCTTATAAATTCGGTATTTATTTTTCCTTTTATATTTGTTATAGGTTTAAAATTCGTTAACCGCTTATCCACAATAAGATTACGCTCACGCCCCATGCCTCCACACACAATGGCACCGGCGACATCCTGCAAATCTCTTATTTCATATCCGAAACCGTTCCCGCGCTTTTCATGTCTTGCTTTATGCCGTTTTAAAGAATCCAAATAGACATCGGACAAATAATACTTAGGTGAAACTTCACCGGACTCTAAAATATCTTTTATTTTTTTTGTATCATCTGTTTTTTCGGGGAAATAAAAAACATCGGGAGCTATATCATTTCTGAAGGCTACGATATATATCCTTTCTCTATTCTGAGGAACACCGAAATTTTTACTGTTAAGTACCTGAGAATAAACGGTATAACCCAATTCCTTAAGAACCTGAATAATTACTTTAAAAGTCTTGCCACGATCATGATTGACTAAATTCTTAACATTCTCACAAAAAATAACTTTTGGCTTATGATACTCAACGATACGGGCGACATCGAAAAACAACGTACCTCTGGTATCTTCAAAGCCTTTTTTGTGTCCGGCTAAAGAGAACGCCTGACAAGGAAATCCCGCCAATAAAATATCATGCTGAGGGATATTGTCTACTGCAACTTTAGTAATATCACCATGAATATCAAACGGATCATTAAAGTTGGAGACATAAGTTTCCTGCGCCTTAAGATCCCATTCACTGATAAACACTGTACTTATATCATCTTTAAAGGCCTGCTCAAATCCAAGCCTAATTCCGCCGATACCGGCAAATAAGTCAATAGATTTATACATCAAACTTCCTTTAAGACAATTTTAAAAACAACGGTTCATTTCTATAAGTCATCAAATGACTTTCAGTTCATGATTCAATACAAAAGGGCAATTAAACACAAGATTATCAATATTGATAAAAAGAAAACGATATGAAAAACATTGAACTTTAAATATTTTTCATAACCGATTGATTTATATATGATTTTAATATTAAATACTTCGCCCGCAGACATTAAATATTAACATAGAAAAAGCCTTTTAAACAGAATGTGCTTTTTGTCTATCCGCTATTATTTAACTTATTGCTTCACTATAAGATTAATAAAAGAAGTGCCGACCTCTCAAGCAACGAAACCGGCACCTTCAAATCCCTTTTCAAAAATCGACCCGTCCTGCTGTTTCGAACGTCCCGATAAACACATTAATCAGTAAATGCCGATATTATCCCAGAACTCACAATGATGATCTTGTGCGAAGCGTTGCGCTTTCATCTCCGCTGACGGCAGCACAAACGTCATATAGTTTTGCTGTGCCGGATCATATGGTGTCCATGTCGGTTTTATTTGATCGAGCATCGATGCTGACGTCCAGAATCGAACCATTTCACTTGAAAGCTTTTCTTGTAAAGCATTCAACTGCACCGGATGACCCTCTCCCCCATGAAAGCCCTCAAACAAATAAGGCAATTCAAAAGTATGTGCTGCACCTAAAGCAAAACTCGTCGGCGCGACATAAGAAGGGGCTGTGCGATCGGCAAACTCAAAGCCATAGGTAGGCGTATACTGTGATAGCCATTGATTCAGCTTATGGGCCGGACAAGCTAAAAGCATATCACCTATGGCCGCAGCCGCTGCATCACTTGGTGTGTTGTAGTGTGCCAATGAATACGCTTCAAGCGCTTTCTCAGTGTGTGCACCGAAATAAACCCTCATCAAATCCTGATAGCTGCTTTTATTTAAAGGGGCTTTTGCAGTATGCTCAACCAGCGCGGCAAAAAAGTCGCCTTCATCACGCGTCACACCGTTTATAACCGGCACACGATTAAACTGTCCTGTTGTAAAGGCATCCGCCGGGTGCATAGGGATCGTTTCACCGTCAATAATCACCTGATTAATCAAATAGGGACTTTGTTGTGCGAGTACTGTGGCAAGCGGTAAATTACGTAAACAGTGCATATCGGTCGCCTCACAGCCAACGGCTTTAGCAAAGTCTTGACCCACTTGTTCAGCAGCCGCTAAGGGTCTAGGCGCACCAAACGTTGGATGACGTAGAATTAAAGAGGCTCCACTCATGGAAATCGCTTGCCGGAACTTACCGGCAGATTGTGGTGAAAGCACATGCGCCATCACGCTGTTGCCACCGGAAGACTCGCCGGCGATAGTGACGTTTTCCGGATCACCACCAAAAGCGGCGATATTACGCTGCACCCAATCAAAAGCAAATTGTTGATCCATTAAGCCGAAATTTCCTACGGCATGACCCTCCGCTTTAAGCGCCGGACTTGCAAAATAACCCAATAGACCAAGGCGATAATTGAGGGTAACCAATACGGCTTTACCTTCGACCACCAACTTTTGCGGGTCATAATCCTGACCTGAACCCACCCATAAACTACCGCCGTGAATCCATACCAGGACCGGCAGTTTGCCTTTTTCTGCCAATGCGTCAGGACTGACAAACACATTTAAGCTCAGGCAATCCTCGGCACCTCCGGGCTTGCCGAATACACCAAGATCGGCATTTTGAGGACAGGAATGGCCGTAAGTTGTGGCTAACCTCTCCACTTGCCAAGACATCGGCGGCGTTGGCGGCATCCATCTTAATTCACCTACCGGCGGCGCCGCATAAGGGATTCCCAAAAAGGCATGGAGCTTACCATCAACACGTCCTCTTATCGGACCGCTATCAATCTGAATCGGTGCAGTCAAGCTGACTTCGGCAAAAGGTGTCACTTCTTGATTTGTACGCGCTTCAGCAATTATATTCAAAGCACCGAACAAACTTACTAACAAGCCTAGCGCTAATGCTGTTTTCTTCATATACGCTCACTAATATAGTTTATTTATTAGCCCGTTGTTTTTCCGGACTTGAGTATTGCTCATCGCTAACTTTTTCCAACCATTCAACCGGGCTACCTTCTACGGCCTCGGCAATAGCAATATGAGTCATGGCCGTGGTCGCTGCGGCACCGTGCCAATGCTTAACACCCGGCGGAATCCACACCACGTCGCCGGGACGAATTTCCTGTACATCTTCTCCCCACTCCTGTACCAAACTTGCACCCGCGGTGACAATCGGTGTTTGACCTAATGGATGGGTATGCCAAGCAGTACGGGCACTGGGTTCGAATGTTACGGTAGCGCCCCCGACTTGCGCCGGCGCAGTGGCTTGAAAGGAGGAATCAATGCGAACCGTTCCGGTGAAATACTCGGCTGGACCCTTAACAGATGGTTGTGAGCCGATTTTAATTACGCTAATCATCAATAAATGCTCCTAAACATATACGCTGAACGCATCAGCGTAAATAATAAAACGCTTGTGTCCGGTGTTTTTCTTTGTCTCTCTGCGCATCAGGGCATCAGAATAAGCACATCACCCAAAAATCACTCTCAACACAAACGATGTTGTTAATATGATTTCATTATAAATTTCCATCCATTAGGTGATAAGATAGAAAAATCAGAATAGCTTAGTGAAAATAATTCACCAATAATTAAAGATGTCAGCGATGAGCAAAGAAAATTTAAATGATTTACGTGCCTTTGTTATCGTGGCACGTGAAAAGAGTTTCACCAGAGCCGCAGCGCAACTTGGTTTATCACGATCAGCGCTTTCCCATGCGATGACTTCACTGGAAGGGCGTTTGGGTGTACGGCTGCTAAGCCGGACGACGCGCAGTGTCTCCACCACAGAGGCCGGTATGCGCTTATTAAATACCTTGACGCCTTTATTTAGTGAGCTTGATGCTGAGCTCGCAGCACTACGTTAAACCCAAGATAAACCGGTAGGTACAGTTCGTATTACCGCCAGCGATCATTCCATAGTCACCGTTCTGCGGCCACGATTACTGCCGTTACTGCATGAGCATCCCGACCTACAAATCGAAATCAATGTGGATTATGCTTTCACCGATATTGCTGCCAATCGATTCGATGCCGGGGTACGTATCGGCAGCGAGGTTGACAAAGACATGATTGCGGTCCGGATCAGCACGGACTTTCATATGGTCATCGCCGCTTCACCGACCTACCTAAAGGGTAAAGCCATGCCATTGACACCGCAGGATCTCGCCGATCACCGTTGCATCAATCTACGCTTAGCCACGCATGGTGGTCTTTATCCTTGGGATCTGGAAAAGAACGGACAATCACTCAAAGTGCGCGTCAACGGGCAAGTAATTTTTAATAACACCCTCGCCCTGCGACAAGCAGCACTGGACGATCTCGGCATTGCCTACCTTCCTCTTGATTTAATACAGTCGGATATTGAAGAAGGTAGGTTAATTGCCTTGTTAAAGGATTGGTGGCCATTAATGCCGGGCTACTACTTGTATTACGCCGGTCGGCGACAGCTGGCACCGGCATTAGCGGCAGTTATTGAGACATTACGTTGGCGCGAATAATGCAGCAGAGGCAAATTCCTATGTTACTTACGCTCGCTTAACCCAGCACACTCATCTACTAATTAATGCGCCACTACTTTTCTAAGGTCGGCAAGTACGGCAGCCGGCTCCAAAAAACACTACAAGAACAATTTGTCCGTGAGAGAGAAATCTTACAACTTTAGAGAGCCAATTCAAGGTCAAGCTCCCCCACTATCGTCACGTCGCTTAACACCATCGCAAAGTATGAAATAATATCAAGTTCAGATAAAGATTTTTCCAACTTGATATCAGCTAGACCGACTGCACATGACGAGATTTAACGAGCTTTGGCAAACCGAGGCAGTTCGCCTCAAGGAGCAACACCATGGCCCAATGGATGATTCGGCCTATATTCATGCCCTGCGTGCTCAAACGCTCAGTCCTGAGCAAAAAGTCTTTCGTCGTGCCGACAAGCTCGCCCATGCCTCCGGTCTCAGTCAAGCCCTTGGCAATTTTAAGCGTTATGCCAAGTATGCCTTTTTGCTGCTACTACTATTGGCGGTGATGAGCGGTATCGGCTTAGCTTATGCCGCGCTTGGCAGCCGCAGTAGCGAGGTGAATCTACTTAGCGCTTGGATTGCTATCTTAGGGATCCATCTGCTGAGCCTAATTATCTGGCTCATCTTTTTAGTACTTCCTAAACGCAGTGACAAAGACTACCCTCTGCTCGGTCAGGCTTGGCTCTGGCTCACCCAAAAACTCGCACGGGGACCTCATACCGGCCTCATCGCCAATGCCCTCCTCAGCTTAACTCGCCAACAGCGAACGACGACTTGGCTGCTAGCAGCGGCCAGCCACCTAATTTGGCTACTGATATTGACAACGGCCTTAGTTAGCCTATTTTTTCTACTATCGACCCGTCGTTATAGCTTTGTGTGGGAAACGACTATCCTCTCGCTAGCGACCTTAGAGCAAATCGCTCATGCCTTAAATTGGCTCCCTTCACGCTTGGGCTTTAGTTTACCGGATGTGGCTCAACTCATCTCGCCAGGAGCGGCAGGCGACACCGGCTTGCAGGCAGCTTGGTCGCACTGGCTAATAAATCAAGTCTTGATTTATGGTCTATTTTTACGCCTCATCGCTTTTGCCACGAGCTTTTTTATCGCACGCCATCGGCTTGCTCGCACCCACATCGATCTTAAGGCCTCCGCCTATGCGCCATTATTGGCACGTTTAGAGCCGATAGCGGTCACGCTTGGGGTGGATGCACCGGCACCGGCGGCGCCTACTGCGGCCGTAATTAGCGCACCACGTGATCTGTCAGGCAATGGCACCCTACTTGTGGGGATTGAATTAGACCCCCACCAACCATGGCCGTTGCTTGAGCTCAGTGATGCTGAGCAGGTGATTGATGGCGGTAATATTGAAAGCCGTGAACAACGCCATGCACTGTTAGCCGAGCTAGGACAAAGAACAAGCCCCTTAGCGCAAATTCTTTTTATTTGTGACGCCGCACAAACCCCCGATCGGAGTCATTTAAACCTGATTCAGACCATTGCCCAGTTTGCTCAAAGGCATTGGGTGCTGTTAATTAATCGTCATCAGCCATCACGTGATCAAAGCGCGCTCTGGCGTAAAGCACTACTGGATGCGGGCATGGCAGCCGACGCAATACTGCCTGACAACGAGGCGGCTCTTAAACTACTGACTAATAAACACTAGCAATGGATAAGCTTAAACCAGGCCTCAAGTCCAAAGCGGACTACCTAAAACTCGCCGTGGTCGGTCACACCAACACGGGTAAGACCTCGCTCTTACGCACTTTGCTACACGATGCTGATTTCGGCGAGGTGGCTAACGCCCCTGCCACCACACGTCATGTTGAGGGAGCCTTGTTACGATTAGGGGATTTAAAGCTCCAATGGTATGACACCCCCGGCATGGAGGACAGCATTGCCTTACTGGATTATTTAGATCAGCTACAACAGCAAAGCGGCAGCCGCTTAGACGGACCAGCCAGTATTGAACGCTTTTTAGACAGCCCTGAAAGCAGTGCTCGCTTTGAACAAGAGGCCCGTGTATTACGCCAATTACTGCACTGTGACGCTGGCCTCTATGTGGTCGATGTACGCGAACCCGTGCGCTCAAAGCATCGTGATGAATTAGCCGTATTGGCCCGCTGCGGTCGCCCCCTTATCCCAGTCCTGAATTTTCTGCATAGCACGGACAATTACAGCGAGGATTGGAAATCCGTCCTCTCACGTCTGGGACTGCATTTACTGATTGAATTTGACACCGTGGCACCGGCCATTGACGGTGAACAGCAGCTTTATCAAAAGCTGGCGTTGGTGCTGGATGATTATCAGCAAATCTTAAACGATTTAGCCAAGGGAGCACAGCAGCGTCGCCAACAACGACGCCTGCAAGGTCAGGAGCTATTAGCGGAGATGCTCATCGATATCAGCGCCTTTAGACGCCAAAGCAGTACAGATGAAGATGAAAGCCTACGTGTGTGGGAAACCATGCAAGACGAGGTACGCCGGCGTGAACATCAATTTATACGTGACTTACTCAATCTTTATCGCTTTCATGAGAGCGATTATGAAGAGGATCGTTTACCCATTAGTGGTGAGCGTTGGGAAAGTGACTTATTCAGCAGCGAAGCCCTGATGGATATGGGCATTCGAGTAGGTAAAGGCTTTGCTGCAGGCGCCATGGCGGGCGCTACCGTCGATATCATCACTGGTGGTTTGAGCTTAGGCGCTGGCACCCTGGTTGGTGGTATTGTCGGCGGACTCTGGCAAGGTGCTGAAAAAGTTGGTAATCGCCTCTTAGGCATGCTACAAGGATATCGTGAGCTGACCGTTGACGATCCGGTGCTGCGGCTTTTAGCAATACGCGGACTGAGCTTACTCGACGCCCTAGATCGTCGCGGTCATGCCGCACAAGATCGTATACAACGCAGTGCCAATAGCTATAAGTCTTGGCAAGAGGAGGCGCTACCAGCACCCCTTAAAAATGCTCGCTCACATCCAGAGTGGTCAGCGCTTAATAAGGAGTTTAAAGGTAGTCGCGCTCGAGATGAAGAGCTGCGGCGCTTAAGCGAGGAACTTAAGGGCTAAAGCCCTATAAAATCACGGGTTCATTAGCTAACACATCATTGCCCTCAGGCTTAGGCTCAGTCTCAGGGCAAGCAAGATTGAGAATATCGCCAATTTGCTGCACAGCAGCCTGTAACCCCTCGCAGAATCGCTTCTCTTTGAATGACGCCGCCAAAGCTGCGCTGACCTCAACCCAGCGTTCATGGGCCACCGCTATCCCCCGATCAGCAATAATTTCAATCGCCTGTCGGTCCAAGGATAAATACAAGAGCACACCTGTATTTAGAGGCGTATCCCAAACACGCAAACGACCATACACCTCTAACGCTCGATCGCGGCTTGAATCCACATGACTGGGAAAATTACGCTCAATCGCCACCACCAACTCGGCCTGATGTTGAGCTTCACTGGCAGCAATGCGCTCAGATAAATCGCTTAAAAAGGCTTTGGTAAAATAGCGCCGCCCAAGATATTGCCCCTTAAGCGTGTCAATGCCAATTAATTTTGTGAATTTATTACCAGCCACCTGAAGCACCTCCACCACCGCTGGAGCCACCGCCCCCGCCACCAAAACCTCCGCCGAAGCCGCCTCCGAAGCCACCGCCACCAAAGCCGCCGAAACCGCCGGGCCAATTATCCCGACCGCGGCTGCGTCGTCCTCGTGCGCCACCCTTGGCCGCTTGACGACTCGCTTCCTCAATCAAACCCGAACGGAAAAAAGACTTGGCAATCAAATTCCACACGACGGCAAAAATTGCTGCAACAATCGCTGCCACAATAGAGCCGGTGACCGACAGCATAAACACACCGCCGACAATAGGCGCTAACCAAATCGGCCAGAATAAAATAAAAATCGCAAAGAACAGCAGGAACTCAATGGGGATACCATCTAAACCTAAAAAGGGTGAATCCTCTGCTTGCTTAACCTCAGGCAATTCCTCTCCCTCAATTAATAAGCTCAATTGATCCACGGCTTTTGTGATCCCGTCATAATAATCACCCTCCCGAAAGGCGGGCGCCATATCTCGATTAATTATATAAGAGGCCTGTACATCCGTAATCGCACCTTCTAAGCCATAGCCCGTCTCAATACGCATACGGCGATCGTCTTTAGCAATCAGCACCAATACACCGTCATCGATTTTGGCGCGACCAATACGCCACTCATCAAACACACGTCGGGCGTAGCTCTCAACTGTGTCGTCTGGGGCCACTGTCGGTACTAGCAAGACCATGATTTGCGACCCCCTGTCACGCTCCAATTGCGCAAGACGCTGATTCAACTCGCTTTGTTGCGCTGCTGTTAAGGTGCCGCTCACATCCACCACGTAGTTAGTCAACGGCGGCACCGGCACCTCAGCTCGCACCGGCGACAGCCATAGCACTAGCGCTAAGCAGCTTGTGCAAAGCCACAGCAAGCCCAACGCCGAACGACTTAAAAACAAGTTAAGCAGCCTCATACGCCACCCCTACTACCCTAGTTTGCAGGCGCAGTTTGAGGTCTATCAAAACGGATAGTCGGTCGTTGCATAATGCTGTCTTGATTATCTACACCAAAATTAGGCAACACCTTGTAGCCGAAAATTTTTGCTGTAATTAAGGTTGGGAACTGGCGGATATAGGTATTAAAGCCTTGAACCTCACGAATATAACGACCACGGGCGGTCGCAATTCGGTTTTCAGTACCCTCTAACTGAATATTTAAATCTCTAAATAAACCATCCGACTTCAGCTCCGGATAGTTTTCTGACACTGCAATTAAACGGGATAAGGCAGAGCCTAACTGCGCCTGCGCGGCTTGGAACTGAGCCATTTCCTCTTCGGTCGGTAAACGATCGGGCGAGACATTAATCGAACCCACACGACTTCTGGCCTCAGTTACTTCTTTTAACAGATCACGCTCATGCACCATATAGGCATTAACACTTTCAACCAACTGCGGCACTAAATCGGCACGACGTTGATATTGGTTTAGCGTCTCTGACCAAGCCGCCTTAACACCCTCATCCAGACGCTGAATCTCGTTATAACCGCAACCGGCTAAGAAACTCGCAACCAAGGCGACAACAAAGACTCGAAAAAATTGACGCATAATAGACTCACTCTAATTAATTAAAACTTAAGCTATTTTATCGGGCGCAGAAAAATTACACCACTCTTAAAGATAACTGATTGTAACCGCAGCAACAGCATATAATTCCCTACTAGCACGGATAAACCGTGCCCTTTCTTTGTCTGCGCTATTGTTATGTTACTTTCTGTCTGGTTGACGTTATTTTTTGCCGCTTGGGCTATTTCACTTTCTCCGGGACCCGGTGCTGTTGCCTCCATGGCGGCTGGCTTACGCTATGGCATGTGGCCAGGCTCCGCCTTGGTGATTGGCTTGATCGGCGGGTACAGCGTACAATTTATTATCAGTATTATCGGCGTGGCGGCCATGATTAAAACCTCCATGCTGCTCTTTACCGTGATTAAGTGGGTTGGTGTCACCTATTTAGTTTACCTTGGAGTCAAGCAATATCGCTCGCCCGTCAGTATGGTGCGAGTCGATGTCAGCAAGATGCCTGCATCAACCGCAGGCAAGCTCTTTTTACAAGGTTTTTTAGTCGATATTACTAACCCCAAAGCAGCGATTTTTTTACTGGCCGTGATTCCGCAATTTGTGGATACAAGCAAGCCCTTACTCATCCAATATGTGATTATCTGGTTTACGCTCTGCGCCGTGGACTTAGTGATTATGCTGGGCTATGCAGCACTTGCGGCCAATCTGGTCAAATTCTTAAAAAACCCACACACCACCGCTAAAATTAATAAAATCTTCGGCCTATGCTTTATTCTAGCGGCATTAACCATGGCCTTTATGAGCGTATAATCATCATTTAGCTCATGCTACAATTCATTCAATTTATTTAAGGCTGAAAAGTTAACACAAAGCATGTCAAGCAACAGTAAAATTTCCCAAGAGGTCGCCAGACGGCGCACTTTTGCTATTATTTCTCACCCCGATGCGGGTAAAACCACGCTCACCGAAAAGCTCTTACTCTTTGCCGGTGCAATTCAAATCGCCGGTAGCGTAAAAGCGCGCAAAGCAGAGCGTCACGCCTCCTCCGACTGGATGGAGATTGAAAAGCAACGCGGTATTTCCGTCGCCTCCTCCGTGATGCAAATGGAGTACAGGGATTGTGTGATTAATCTTTTGGACACACCGGGACACCAAGACTTCTCCGAGGATACCTACCGCGTCTTAACCGCAGTTGATGCAGCAGTCATGGTGGTGGATGCGGCTAATGGTATTGAGCCGCAAACGGAGCGCTTATTAAAAGTCTGTCGCGCCCGTAATACACCCATTTTGACCTTTATTAATAAGCTCGACCGTGAGGTACGAGAGCCACTTGAGCTGATCGGTGAGATTGAATCCCATTTGGAAATGGATTGTATTCCCTTTACTTGGCCTGTGGGCATGGGGCGTCAATTCAGCGGCATTTATGATTTGACCAAAGATCAGATGCGCATGTTTAACCGTGCCAATCCGTCCAAAAGCGGCAGTGCAGAGGATGAATTTATTCCCGACTTAAGCAATCCGCTATTGACTGAGCGTTGCCCAGATACCATTGGCAAAGCACGCGAAGAAATTGAGTTAATTCAACTCGCGACGCCAGATTTTGATCATGCCGCCTTCTTAGACGCAAAGCAAACACCCGTTTTCTTCGGCTCTGCAGTGTATAACTTTGGTGTCCAAGAATTACTCGATGCATTAGTAGAATACGCACCGCCGCCGGGTGCCCGTGAGGCCATTGAGCGTACGATTGAGCCTTCCGAGCCTAAGTTTACTGGTGTGGTCTTTAAGGTGCAGGCCAATATGGACCCAGCGCACCGTGACCGCGTAGCCTTTGTGCGTGTCAGTTCTGGTAGATTCGAGCGTGGTATGCGTTTACGCGTTGCGCGTACGGGCAAAGACATTCGTCCAAACAACCCCGTCTCATTTTTATCACAACGGCGTGACTTAGTGGATGAGGCCTATGCCGGCGATGTGATTGGCATACCAAACCACGGCGTATTACACCTTGGTGATGTGTTAACCGAGGGTGAAAAACTACACTTTACCGGATTACCTTTTTTTGCACCTGAACTTTTTCAGACGGTTGAGGTCAAAGATCCACTCCGTAGCAAGCAGCTGCATACCGGCCTGACGCAATTAGGCGAGGAGGGCGCCATTCAGGTATTTAAACCGCAAATTGCGGGTGGTACTTTATTACTGGGTGCAGTGGGTCAATTGCAGTTTGAAGTAGTCGCCCATCGGCTTAAGACTGAATACGGGGTAGATGCGATTTTAGGCCCTTCGCGCTACAATTTGGCCCGCTGGGTGACGAGTTCCAATCCACAGGCCTTACGTAAATTTTTAGATGCGAATATTTCCAATATCGCCTACGATGTGGTGGATGCGCCAGCCTTTTTGGTCAGTTCACAGGCTCAGCTTAGGGTAGCGCAGGAGCTCCATCCCGATATACAATTCCATGTGATGCGTGAGCAAGGCGGGCAGATTTTTGCTGAAAGTCACTAATTAACCTTAGGGGAGCACCCTATTTATTATGTCTTGGCGTTTAATAATTTTTACAGTGATTGTGTTAGCCGGTATTGCAACCGCCTTAGGTTTGCAAGCAGGTGACTATTTAACCGATCGAGTGCCTGTACAGGCCAATATTCCTAATGTCACCGAGCTTGACCCGCCGGCCGAATACGATGCTCAGGGTAATTTATTGATACCGCAGCCTATGCAGCCCTTATTAGACGGCACCCAGGGCTTAGCGGCCGCCAAGCCAGAGGTTGATTGGAAAGTGAAGCAAGACAGCTTAGCAACCACCCTCAAAAATGAGGAAAAAAGTGCCATGTACGCTGAAGAGAATCAGCGCTTAAGCGGTGTCGTCACACAAGGCACCACTGGCGGCAGCCAAAGCTTCCAACCTATCCGTCGACAGGACACCGCACCGGTTAATAGCGGCGGCGATCAGGCATGGGTCGCCTCCTTTAATCGTGCCATGGCGCACTGCCGCACCCTGGGTTTTGACGAGCGTCCCGCATGTATCAGCCGTATTCGTAATCAATACTGTGGCCCCAATAGGGCCTGGGGCAAGGTTGCGGATTGCCCAGCGCGCTAAATCCATACGCTGGTGAGGTAGGCCAAAAATCGTTAAAATAAGCTTTCCATTGAATTAAACGAGCAATTGAGAACCTACCATGATGCCGAAACGAGCCGACTACAAACGCGATATCAAGCTTATTGACAGCACCCTTTTTAACTTAATCAAAGGCCGCTTATTTGCCCTAATCGCCGTGACAGTACTGGTCTTAGCCCTAGTGTATTGGGTCGCACAAAAGATATTAAGCTTCGGTCGCGGCCTAAACTATGACTTTTTAAATGGCACGGTCATCGAAATGGTGGTGGAATACGTCGAAAAGTACGATATGTATTTTTGGTGGGCACTTGTTATTATCTTAGCCCTACTGGTGTTGTCTTTTCTCAACAACCTAATCCAGCAACAGCTCAATCATCACGCTCAAAGCCATGTGCCGATGCCTGCGGCAAGAAACCTACTTAGCCACTTATCCCCCATGAGCCTAGAGGTACTGGCTTGGGTCTGGGCGGATCGACGTGAACCACTTAAAATCGAGCAAATTAAGCAATTAAGTCGCGAGCTTAGACAGGGGCGCTTTAAGTATATCGAAGATGCCCGTGCCCAAGAGCAGCTGCTCAATCAGCATCTCTATGGCGCCGCAGCCACGAGCGAGCCGCTGATAGAGGAGCCGACAGTGCGAGTAGCGCCGATGACGGCTGATGCGACCGTCCCCACAGCACCGGTAGCGCCAACGCCTCAAAACGATAGCAGTAAGCTTAGCGAAAACGCCACACATCCTGCTGAAAAAGACATCATTATTGTGAATGATGCGCCTAAAGCTTGATTAATTAGTTTAGGCATGATAGAAGTAATACTTATGGATATTCTAAAGGAACCCTTCGCTGTAAATTTTGCGAGCTCAGTTGATGGCCCACAGGCCTCAGCTCAGTCGGTGTTCCCTGCTGCGTCTAGCCACGCATTTCAAGACTCTACTTCTATCTCTACATTGCAAAGCGCTGCACTCCTCGCTTTACTCCTCTTATTGATCGGTTGCCTAGCCTAGAGCCTTGGTGGTGCTATGCAGCCGACCCGTTGAGCCACCCAAATGACTCCCTCAAGTGGAGTGCGCTTTAGCAGTTTTTTATATCGTTTTTTTCTTAAGACCAGCCATTGATAGTTAAGGCTACTAGCCATATTGAGCAAAAAATAGGTGTCACCATGTTATCGAATCCAGCGACTAAATACATTCCTTTCAAACCCTTTACACGTGACTTCTCCGAGCGCACGTGGCCTTCTAAACAAATTAGCAAGCCACCGATTTGGATGAGTACCGACTTACGTGATGGTAACCAAGCGCTTATTGAGCCGATGAGTATTGAACGTAAATTACGCTTCTTTAAGCACCTAGTGCAAATCGGTTTTAAAGAAATTGAAGTAGGTTTCCCATCGGCTTCGCAAACAGATTTTGATTTTGTACGCCATTTGGTTGAAAACGATCTGATCCCCGATGATGTGACGATCATTGTCTTAACACAAGCACGTCAGGATTTAATCGCCCGTACGGCTGAGTCTTGTGCCGGCGCTAAAAACGCCATGATCCACATGTATAACGCATGTGCACCCGCTTTCCGTAAGATTGTCTTCAACATGAGCAAAGAGGAAGTGCGTGAGTTTGCGGTTGCCGGTACCAAAATGGTCATGGCTGAGCAAGCCAAATATCCTGAGGTTAATTGGCGTTTTGAGTACTCACCGGAAGTCTTCTCCACCACCGAACCGGAATTAGCGGTTGAGGTGTGTAATGCAGTGGCCGAGACCTACGGCGCCAGCGTCGACAAAAAAATTGTCTTTAACTTACCTGCCACCATTGAAGCCACCACACCCAATCTTTACGCAGATCAAATCGAATACTTCTGCAATCATATTAAGCAGCGTGAAGCGTGTATTGTCAGCGTACACCCGCATAACGACCGTGGCACTGCCGTAGCTGCCGCCGAATTAGCCTTGATGGCCGGCGCCGATCGAGTGGAAGGCTGCTTATTTGGTAATGGTGAGCGCACGGGTAATGTCTGCCTCGTGACCTTAGCCATTAACCTATATACTCAAGGTATTCACCCTGGCTTGGACTTTTCTGATATTGACGCAGTACGTCGCACCGCCGAATATTGCAACCAGTTACCAATTCACCCACGTCACCCTTGGGCCGGCGATCTTGTGTTTACCGCTTTCTCTGGTTCACACCAAGACGCGATTAAAAAAGGCTTTGCCGTACAAAAGGCAGATGAGCCGTGGGAGGTGCCTTATTTACCGATTGACCCTGCCGACTTGGGCCGTAGTTATGATGCCGTGATTCGTGTGAATAGCCAATCCGGCAAAGGCGGTGTGGCCTACCTACTAGAGGAAGAGCATGGATTAAGCTTGCCGCGTCGCTTACAAATCGAATTCAGCCGTGCAATTAAACGGGTCACGGATGAAACTGGTAAAGAGGTGGATGCCCAGATGGTTTATCAGATTTTTGAGGCGGAATACTTAACCCAAACATCGCCTTGGACCCTGATTGAACATCAGATTACCAGCCATCCTGATGGTGAGGAAAACGAGCGCTTCTCGGTGGTAGTACGGATGAAGTATCACGATGAGGAAAAAGTCCTTAAGGGCAAAGGCAATGGCGCCATTTCCGCCTTTATCAATGCCTTAAATATGCCAATTGAGTTTATGGACTACGCGGAGCATGCCATCGGTAGCGGTGAAAATACCAAAGCGGCTAGTTATGTGGAACTACGTTTAGATGGTTCACAATCCGGCTATGGCGTTGCCCTACATAAAGATATTGTGACCTCATCTTTCCTCGCCGTTGTCAGTGCCATTAACCGTCACTTACAAAACCTTAGTACTGAGACCGCAGCAGAGGCTGAGACGGCAACCGCCTAATCAGCTAAAACGCTAAATAGTACCAACCGCCTTCGCAGCATGATGCAAGGCGGTTTTTGCTTACTCAGCATCAAACATTACCACGCGCTACCACCGCTCCACACCACATCATCACCATGCTGTTGTGCGCTTTCAAACATCTTCAAGAGCGGATAAGCGCGCTGACTAAGATTCACCCCTTCAATTAAGGGATGCTTAGCCTCAAGATTTTCCTTATCGCGCTGCTCTACTTCCTGGTCGTGGACGGCATAGCTGTGCAAATCCTTATGGCTATCTTCATCAATGGCTTGACGCAAATTGGCAATTGCCTCTGTTAGTTGCTCAGCGGTAAACACACCCTGCGCTGGCATCGTATCGCCATAATCACGTCCAGCCGCCTTTAACACCGCCAGGGCATGCTTAGCCAACATCATCACCTCACCGCTATTTTTAGATTTAAAAGTAATTAACATAGACTGCTCCTCGTTGAAAAAATCAAAAAAGCCATAGGACAAATTTAGCCTACTCTGCACTTATAAGTGTGACTTTCTATCACAATTAGTTATTTCCTTAATTGATTAGAGAATGGCTATGAAAACGCTTATTACTTCTGTTGTTGCCGTTTTAATCGCGTGCAGTGCTGCCACCCAGCTACCGCTAGCCCAAGCACAGAGTAGCAGCGCCACCTCCAGCGCCCCACCCTGCACGGCTCAAAGCGCTGGCAACCCATGCTACGGCACTGGTAGCAATGTCACGCTGGACAAATCCGCCGCTAATCCGGTTAATTTAAGCAATGGCAATAAATTCCAAGAGGAGAGAGACTATTTCGGCGCTGCCACCCATTCTGGCTTGGAGTTTTTCCGTTATTATAATTCCACCCAATTAACACCTTCTTTTATCGGTCAGGGCTGGCGTCACTCCTATGAGCGTCAATTATATCTACAAGGCAGGCGACCGCAAATCCTGCTAGATGACAGTACCCGCATTAGCTTTGAAGCCTTTGAGGGGGATGTTGCCCGATCACCTAATAATGAGTTCGGCAGCCTAACTAGAATCACTTCGGCTTCCATTATGGAGCGCCTAAATGCAGCGGGCAACATTCCCACGGAAGATAAAAAGCCACTCAGTGAGTATTTTTCAAATCAATTTCTGGCCTCGCTGCGGGGCGATTTATGGCTTTGGCAGTACCCCTCCGGTGCGATTGATATTTTTAATGGCCGGGGTCGTTTAATCGTCAGTCAAATGCCTGCTGCAGAGGCTGTGTTTATTGAGCGTGAGACCAGGGCCGGCCCTACGCAAGACGCAATTCTCTTCGTACAAAACCGCAGCCATCAAGGCATGAGCTTTGAGTATCAAACATGGGGTCAGCACGCTCGCATTTCCCATATTAAGACACCGAGTGGACGGATTGAGTTTGAGTACGATGTGCCTGTGGATAAAGAGGCCCCTCGACTACTGAGCGCTCTGCTGCCGGATGGCGCCCGCATCAACTATCAATACCAAGCCAACGCCACCGGCTTCGATGAGCAGCTTTCACCCTATTTATTAAGACGAGCTACGCATTTCCAGCAGGAACAATCCAAGCCCTATCGTGATATCTCATGGCGCTATAACTCACACCATCAGGCCGTTGAGGTGCACTTCCATCAGCATGAGGAGTTAAGTCATCCACTCAGCATGCGCTTTAACTATATCAAAGTCCCTCAGTTTAACGGCGACACCGGGCTCACAGAGGTCAGACAGTTTATACCCCAGCCTGATATCGATCAGCGCTCTGCCGATAGTGCTCTCCAGCCGGCAGCTGAGTCCACCACGGCTGGCACGCTGAGTCGTTTTCACAGCACCATGTTAGGGAGCCAATACCTTTTAACCAAGGCTGAGGGTGCACCATGCTTTAAATGCCCCGCCCCCGGTACGACTATTCAATACAATGAGACCGGCTATATCACCGCCGTCAATCATATCAAGCTTAAGCGCCATGCCACAGATAATCACATCGAAAGCATTGAGGTAGCGCATCGTGGTTGGCCCGGCCTCAAGATTTTCTACGATAAAGACGCTAAGCCCTATGCATGGAGCAGTTTATATACGGGTAAGACCTTTTATGAAATCGATCCCGACACCTTGTACCCTAAGTACAAGAACTATGCGAATGGTACGCATTTTTTGATGAGAAAAACTCAGCACTACCAACGCAATGGCATTGCCATTAACTACGGTCGCTTGTTAGGCTCTATACATTTCGACACTCGCCGCAATTTTATCAATAAGCCCCTTGCTTCTAACTTTTCATTAGAGGGCGAGGGGGATCATAAATCACTCTCGATTAAAAAGTTCACACAACAGATTCAGCACCGCAACATACGCAAATGGAGCAGTCGCACTTCAAGTATGCTTGTCGATCTGTTTAATGTGCATCAACAAGACCGAATTGTTGAGCATTCCCTACCAGAACAAGGCACATTGTATTACCACTATGATAAAGCGCATGAACTCAGCGCCATTTACTGGCAAGCCGTGGATGCCGAGCCCCAACAAGCACCCAAATTACTCTATCAACGCTTAGGTACACATCAGCGCCAATACGGTAATCAACTGATCAGCCAGGCGCGTCCCAACCCCTCTTTTAGCAATAACAGCGTGCGCTTAGAGCTACTTAAAGCGGGTGAGTCTAGCCCCTATTGGCGAGAAATTCGCTATTACCGTGATAATGGCTTACTAGCTGCCGAGCATCATTTATCGGATGCGTTAAAGATCAATAAATATACCCAATTTGAATTTAATCAGCTTGGCCAACTAATGCGTTCGGACACACAACAAGAAACTTCACAAGGCCTTGAAAGCAAAACCAATTTTTATGCGTGGCAAGCCGGCGGGATGGCCTATGCTCGTCAACAACTACACACGCGCAAGGAGGGAGAGCAACAAAGCCAACAGCAGGCCTTATTTATAAAAAACATTAAACGAGATCGCGCTGGCTTTATACAGCAAATGGATGATCTACGGCTCATTTATGATGAGAGCAATTTACTTAAGGAGGTTCACAAGGGTCAAGACATACTAGCTAGCTATGAGTATGACGGCTTAAATCAGCGTATCCGCAAAACAACCCCACAAGGTGAAACCCAATACTACTATTTAAATCAGCAATTAGTCGCTGAAGCTTTTTTACCCGCGGCCAAGGCCGATAAAAAAATCTACAACTCGTGGGGAGATAAACCCTATCTTAGCCGGCGCTACATTTATGACGGACACTTGCCAGTCGCATTGATTGATTACAGCGATCCAAACAAAACACAAATCTACTATATCCATAGCGATGGTAGCGGGCAACCGTTTTTAGTCACGGATGAACATCAACAAACGGTTTGGCTTGCGGATAATGAAGCCTTTGGTAAAAGTCAGCCCATCATCGAAAAGATTGAATTTAATTTACGCCTACCGGGTCGATACTATGATGCAGAAACTGGCTTACATCAAAATATCTATAGAAATTATGATCCTGAGCTCGGTCACTACCTAGAGCCTGATCCTTTAGGCCCCGTTGCTACCAACGATGCCTATGGTTATGCCAATCAAAACCCACGTCAATGGATTGACCCCTTGGGCTTACTGATGTTTGTGTTTGACGGCACTACCAACACCCCAAGCTCACAAACTAATGCCTATAAACTTGGTCAACTCTATGATGACGGTCCGGTACACTACATTGATGGGCTAGGCACAGAAGAGGCGAATCTCAAGGTGTATCAGTTTATGCATGCCTTCCTGGATGATATGGCCAAAACGCATACAGCAAACTATCACCCCAGCGTGAGATCATTCAAAGCGCGGCAACTGCTTGAGTGGAAAGTACCGCACCGAATACCTGGCACCACCAAGGATATGCTCTTAGGTTCAATGGCCCCTTATGTACTGAATATGCAATGGATGCGATTAGTTGATGCAATCGCCAGAATCGCTCAAAAAGGTCCCTTAATCGATAACTTTATTAATATTGATTTATCCGGTTTCTCAAGAGGCGCAGCCCTAGCCAGTATTTTTGCTAATAAAATTGCCGAATACACCAAAGATAGTTACTTTAATTACACGGCCAAATGGCGTCCTAGCGGACGGCAACAAGTACAAGCATGTCTCAATTTACGCTTTGTAGGCTTATTTGATACAGTGCATCAATTTGGTGCCTTGGGCTTTTCCAATAGTAACTACAACTTTACTGTGTCCCCGGCCTGGCAACTTTATGCGCATGCAGTAGCAATGAATGAGCATAGAATGATATTTCCGCTGACCTCATTTCATAATGACAACGCTGACAATGTGATGGAGCAGGGTTTTTTAGGTGTGCACTCGGACATTGGAGGCGCGCTCTATGAAAGCGATCTCACTGCATTCGGCAATGACAAACCGGGTACCTATGGTGACCTATCCAATATCCCTTTAAACTGGGTTTACGATATGGCAACGACTGAGACGGACATTAAACTAAAAGATCTAGACGCCCTTACTCAATGGCGCCTAGATACGATACAAAACCCACTTACCCATATGAGCGATACCTTCGAGTATTCGCTATCGCAAAGAAGATGGCGCATTGTTGATAGAGAAGTGATTTCTGATACTGGCGGCTTTTTAGGTCATCAACGCAGTCAACCACATATCGGCGGCCGGGTGAGATTGGAACACAACCAAGCACTTGAGTTTTTATTTGACCCCTTGCATGAGTATGCGATGATCTTTCCCGACAATGCGCGTATCATCGCCAAAGTCAAAGCGCGCCAATACCTGAGCTTTTTAGAGGGCGCCATAGGTTGGAAGTCTTCACTCAAAGTCATCGAGCCATAAGCGTTCAGGTAGCCCTTCATGCTATCATTACACATTGATTTTTATACGATAATTGTTTAACCCTTATTTATTGTTTGTGGCGCTGCCCATTGTTGGCGGCGCTACAGGTAGAGATTTCTATGCTCCCAGAGCTTCAACACAAACTAAGTCATATCATCCGAGAAACGGTTAATCAACTGGTGCCAGACAATCAAGCGCAAATCAAGCTTGAGCGTCCTAAGCAAGCGGAGCACGGCGATATTGCCACTAATATTGCCATGCAATTAGCCAAATCAGCTAAGCGTAACCCGCGCGAATTAGCGCAAGCAATATGTGATGCCTTAATCGCTCACCCTGAAGCACAAGCCATACTCGCCAGTGCAGAGATTGCTGGTCCAGGCTTTATCAACTTTAGACTTAAGCCAGAAACACTGTGGGCGGTGATTCCAACGATCCAAGCACAAAAGGAGCACTACGGCCATTCTCAAAACCAAGCCGGGCAAAAGGTGATGGTTGAGTTCGTTTCTGCTAACCCGACTGGCCCCTTACACGTTGGCCATGCGCGTCAAGCAGCCTTGGGTGATTGTATTTGTCGCTTATTTACGGCCAATGGTGCCACGGTGCACCGTGAGTTCTACTATAACGACGCCGGTAACCAGATTAATGCGCTTGCCCTTAGCGTGCAAGCCCGTGCCCGTGGGATTGAGCCGGAGGATGAGCGCTATCCGGAGGACGGTTACCGCGGTGATTATATTGTCGATATTGCCAATGATTTTATCGCCAAAAAAACAGTAAGCGCCGACGCTAAGGAGGTGACAGCGGGCGGTGATGTAGACGATCTGGACGATATCCGCCGTTTTGCCGTGGCTTATTTGCGTCGTGAGCAAGATCTTGATTTACAAGCCTTTAATCTATTTTTTGATGAGTACTACTTAGAGAGCTCACTCTACACCGAGGGCAAGGTAGAGCAAACGGTCAAAACCCTCACGGAAAATGGCTTTGTCTATGAAAAAGACGGCGCCCTTTGGTTAAAAACCACCGAACTTGGTACCGGTGATGATAAAGATCGGGTCATGCGCAAATCTGATGGCTCTTACACCTACTTCCTACCGGATGTCGCCTATCACCGCAGTAAGTGGGAACGTGGTTACAAGCAAGCAATTAACGTTCAGGGTAGCGATCATCACGGCACCGTTGCCCGCGTGCGAGCAGGTTTACAAGGCTTGAAGTTGGATATTCCCAAGGACTACCCAGCCTATATTCTCCATAAGATGGTGCGCGTAATGCGTGGCGGCGAAGAGGTCAAAATCTCCAAACGTGCTGGTAGTTACGTGACCATGCGTGATCTGATTGATTGGGTGGGTCAGGATGCGGTGCGCTTCTTCTTGATTCAACGACGCGCCGATACGGAGTTTACCTTTGATATTGATCTGGCCCTATCCAAAAATGAGGAAAATCCTGTTTTCTACGTACAATACGCCCATGCTCGTATTTGTAAGCTCTTGCGTGACAGTGCGGAATTGACACCTCATTTAGCAGAGGCCGATCTCAGTCACTTGACCGCCCCCAGTGAAATAACGCTCTTAAAGCGCTTGGCTGAACTACCTAATCTAGTCGAAATGGCCGCTCGTGAGTTAGCACCGCACCATCTCGTCTTCTGGTTAATTGATTGTGCCGCTGATTTTCACGCCTGGTATAATGCCGAACGGATCATGGTTGAGGATCAAGCACTCAAGCTGGCTCGTTTAAGTTTAGCTGATGCCACACGTCAAGTGATTGCTAATGGCTTGGACTTACTTGGTGTCAGCGCCCCCGAGCAAATGTAGTTTAGGATTATCGTACGATTCATTATGGCAGCACCTCGTAAACGCACCGCAAGAAAAACCACGACTGCACGTAGCCGTGCCTCAACGACTTCGGGACGTAGCAGTACCTCCTTTATCGCCATGGGCATGATTGCGGGCCTGGCTGTTGCCATCTTGTTTTATGCGATTTTTATTCGTCAAGATGCGAATTTATCCAAGGGTAGCACGCCCAATTATGCGCATACACCGAATCAACCGCATATATTGAATCCGCTACCGCCTAAACCGCGTGAGACTGGAGCAAATGTAGCCACCGACAGCAAGCCGAGTAGCCCTGCACCCGTGAGCGAGCCTAACACAACAACGCCTCGCCTCAGTACCACAAGCCCTACACCTAGCCCTGAGGTAGCGCCGACACCAGAACTCGCTACTAAGCGCACAGCTGAACCGGTCATCGCGCCTAGCAAGCCAGCACCTGAGCGCCCCGCTGTGACCACTGCCCCGGCACCTAAAGCGCCTAGCAAAGCGCCTACTGAGACTAAAGCGCCGCAGCCACGGCTGACAGAAGACCCTATCGGCAACTTGATTGCACAACATGAGCGCCCTTCGAAGTCGGCTTCCCCTAGTGCGTCCAAAGCCGCTCCTAGCAAGTCCAAAGAAGACGCAGATCATCTTGGTGCGCTACTTAAAACCATGCCTGCAGAGAGCAGCACCAGCGCCCGTACTGTCACTGCCGCCGCAGCCACTAAGCCAGCGGCGAGCACGCCTGAGTCCAAACTTAGTTTAAACCCCGTGCCCACAGAGCAGCGTCCTTTTTACCTACAAACAGCAGCCTATGCCTCGGAAAATGAGGCCGATGCGGTGCGTGCGGAGTTGCTCTTATTAGGCCATAGCAGCGCCTCGGTGCATAAAGCCTTAGTCAATAATAAAACGGTTTATCGTGTGCGCATTGGCCCCTACACCACCAGTAGCGCCTTAAATCAAAGCCAAAAAGCACTACAAGCGACGAAGTTAAAACTTCATCCCGTGCAGTAAAGGAACTTTTAACGGCCCTAAGAGTCATTAGCTTTACTGAATAAAACCCGTGAATTAACATATCCTGAGGATTGAGTTAACGATGATCAAATTATCCAATACCCTTTTAGTCTCTGCCTTATTAAGCGCAAGCTTAGCAGCACCCGCCGCATTGGCTCAACAGGATCCCTCCTACGTGACTTTTTCAAAGCCTTTAGCAACGACGAGCGCTGAGCAAGCTGAGGTACTGGATTTTTTCTCTTATACCTGCAGCCATTGTGCGGCGATTGCACCGATGATGCAGGATTGGGAAAAAAATCTTGATGACAAAGCCGTGATGCTACATGTACCTGTGGCGTTCAATGCCGCCATGGAGCCCACGCAGAAGTTTTACTACGCTATTGAAGCCTTGGGACGCTTAGATCTACATTTACCGCTTTTTGACGCCATTCATAAGGAGCGTCAGCGCATTTTTACTGAAGAGGCCTTAATTGATTGGGCGGTTAAGCAAGGCATTGAAAAAGAGGCTATTAGCTCAGCCATGAGCTCTTTCAGTGTTGCTCATAAAGCACGTAATGCGCGCAAACTCACTGAGAGCTACGGTGTTCAGGGTACCCCCTCCATTGGTATTGATGGTCGCTATTTAACCTCCCCGTCCATGACCGGCACCTATGAAAGTAGTATCCAAAAAGCGCAAGAACTACTTGCTAAGGTACTGGCAGAGAAGTAATTACTATCCCTTTCTTCCTCAATCCACACGCTTAAAGGGCTCCATCCTATGACGACGATAGCCCTTTAAGCTTCAATACATTCCGCTCCGAGCAAAACTAAGCGCCAAAGGCCTTGTCATAAGCCTGCTGTAGATCAGCAATCAAATCTTCCACCGCCTCTAAGCCCACATGCAATCGAATCAACTGATGCTCCCCCGTGTGCAACGCCTCGGTGGCATAGGAATGATGTGCGATGCCTTGAGGACGCACCCATTGCACCAAGCTCTCAAAGCCGCCCCATGAGTAACCAATATAGAAGATCGCTAATGCATCCACAAAGGCTCGCGCCTGCTCACGACTCCCTTTAAACGCTACCGACAATAAACCATTAGAACCCTTGCAGTCGCGTTGCCATAGCGCATGATGCTTATCAGCCGGATAGGCGGGGTGATAAATTGCGACGGTCGCATCCAATGAGCTTAAAAACTCGCACACCTTAAGTGCATTGGCGGCATGCTGCTGCATACGAATGGGCATGGTACGCACGCCACGAATAGCTAACCACGCATCATCGGCACTAATGGAGTAACCCAAGGCATATTGGTTGCGATCAATGCGTGCGCCAAGCTCGGCACCTTTAACCACCACTGCGCCTAGCATTAAATCTGAATGACCGCCGATGTATTTGGTACCGGCAATAATAGAAATATCTGCGCCCAATTCCAAAGGCGTATAAATCAAGCCGCTACCCCAGGTATTGTCTACCACAAAGATCAGCTTATGCTTTTTAGCAATCTCAGATAAAGCACGAAAATCCAACATTTCCAATAATAATGAGCCAGGGGATTCGGCGTATAAAACCTTGGTATCGGGCGTAATGGCCGCCTCTAAAGCCGCATAATCATGACCGCCTACATAGGTGCTGCGGATACCCATGCGCTGCAGAATCGTCTCGTCTAGCGAACGCACTGGACCATAGACATTATCCGTACACACCATATGATCGCCTTGACTAAGCAAGGACAACAAGGTCATGCTAATCGCCCCCACACCGGAGGAAGCCAAAAAGCAACGATCGCCATTTTCCAACGCAAGGAAAATCTGCTCTAATTCGGCATGCGTCTGCAAACCCATGCGACCGTAGCTCATCGCTCGCTCACCTTGCGCTCTTAAAGACTCCGTCCGCTCTAGCTGTTCCAAGCTGTGGAAGCGCACCGTGCTGGTACGTATCGACGGCGTCGCCACAGCGGCAACCGGGTGCTCGGCATCACAAGGCAGGGTACCCAGATGCTGCAAACGAGTGACTAAATGATGAGACTTTTTCATGGGCAGATACTCCAATCTTTAAAAAACTGAGGCTTAAGAAACAATATCATTGATTTTATTCTATACTTTTGAAGCCTTGTAACCAATCTGCCTTGTGTGATGACCCTAAGCTCCGCCCTTTCGTTTTTTATGGCTGCTGCTTTATTAGCACTCTTGCCTGGACCGGATAATCTCTATGTGATGGCGCAATCCATGCGTCAAGGGTGGCGTATTGGCTTTATGTTGATTCTAGGCTTATGCTCGGGCTTAGTCGTGCATACCGGAATTGTGGCGGTGGGCGCAAGCGAGTTGATTTATCGCTATCACCTGGTGTATCAAGCGATTAATGTCTTCGGTGCCTGCTATTTAGTGTATTTGGCCTATTTACTTTTTAATGCTGGTGTTGTGACTCAGACGCCAGCCGGTGGCGATATGCTAAGGCCGCGACAAGCCTATTGGCGTGGCGTATTGATGAACCTCAGCAATCCCAAAGTGATTCTCTTTTTTCTCTCCTTTACCCAGCCCTTTATTCAGGTGGAAAATGGCCAGCTCGGCCGCCAGTATGCGCAGCTCGCCATATTAATGATTTTGGCGACACTGCTGGTCTTTGGGGCAATCAGCCTGTTTGCCGATCGCTTAGGCCCCTGGTTAAAGCAATCGGCGCGCGCTCAAATTATTTTTAATCGCATAAGTGCCAGCGTCCTCTTTGTGCTGGCGGGCTACTTACTCATCAATCTTTTGATAACGTAGCACGCCCAAGTCATCGGCGGCACGACTTAATTTACCCTCATAGTACAAGGCTTGTAGATGCGCTAAGGCTTCACCCATCGCAAAGGTCAATTGATGCAGATCCAATGGGCGCTTGAACATTTTTGGCACCACCTCAGCCGCACAGGTAGGCTCTACACAAAGATCCAATACCTCCCGTAAGCGATCCTCGTGGTGGGCTAATTGCTGGGTGACACGCTCCTTAATCCCTTTAAACGGTCTGCCATGCGAAGGTAGTACCAAGGTATCATCTGGTAAGTCTAAAAACTTCACCACGGAATTCAAGTACAACGGCAAAGGATTGGCCTCTGGCTCAAAATCAAACACACTGACATTGGTTGAAATGCGTGGCAGCAACATATCCCCTGAAATCAGCACCGCTAAATCCGGGCAATATAAGCTAATATGTTCTGGCGCATGACCATAGCCGCTAATTAGCGTCCAAGCATGCCCACCGATATCAATCACCCGTTCATCAATTAAACGATTAAAGCTGCTTGGGGGCGGATAGACTAAGCCGGGATAGTAATTGGCGCGCTCCAAAATCTTTTGCTGCGAGTCCTTATCCAATAAGCCATGCCGCGCAAAATGCGCCACTGCACCCTGCCCACCGGTACCGGCACCCTTGGTGTCCATGGTCCAGCAACGGGCCACAAAATAATCCGTCATACTCATCCACAAAGACACATTCCAGCGACTACAGTGCCAGCCCGCCAAACCCACATGGTCCGGATGCATATGAGTCACCATCACGCGCACAATGGGCAAACCGTCCAACTCATTAGCAAAGATTTGTTCCCACACCTCACGCACAACGGGTTTATTAATCCCGCAATCCACCATGGTCCAGCCCTTTTGACCCTCATACTCGTCAGCGATTAACCAACAATTAATATGATCAAGCGCAAATGGCAGGGGTAAACGAATCCACTTCACCCCCGCGGCCACTTCGATTGCATAGCCTTCTGCTGGCAAGTCCTCAGCAAAGGGATAGCTTAATTTCTTTTCATTTTCATTCATTCATTGTCTCCTCTTCGACGGTTTGACTCATCAAAGCGTCGCATAATTTGTAGTCAAGGCGTAAAAAACTTCGACTATCATACCCTTAATGATTGACAAGCGATAGATCTTAAATCATAATCACGTTTACGTAAACGTAAACTTAATTTTTAGATTTGATTGCTATGACACAAGAGCTTTGGTCTATTTCCGAATTGGCCGAAATATATCAGGTCACACCACGCACGCTTCGTTACTACGAGGACCAAGGGATTATTAGCCCCCAGCGTGATGGTCAAAAGCGGATTTACAATCATCGCGATCGGACCCGCCTTAAATTGGCCCTACGCGGCAAGCGCTTGGGTTTTTCACTGGCGGAAATTCGCAATTTAATCGATATGTACGATGGCCCTAATAGTCATCCAGGCCAATTACAATCGTATTTATCCCATTTAAAAAAGCAAAAAGAACTGCTAATCCAGCAGCAAAAAGATATTCAGGAAGTGCTTGAAGAAATCGATCGTCAAGAGCAAATATGCTTTGATTTATTAGCCAAGCAGAGCAAATAACTTTATTAGCCACAAGGAGAGGAAATGAATATTCCAGGCATTAATTTTAATTTAGGTGAAGACTTAGACATGTTGCGCGATGCAGTGCGTGACTTTGCTCAAACTGAAATTGCCCCACGCGCGCAAGAAATTGACCATAGCGATCAGTTCCCGATGGATTTATGGGAAAAGTTTGGTGAACTAGGTCTATTAGGTTTAACCGTGAGCGAGGAGTATGGCGGTACCGCAATGGGTTACTTAGCACATATGATCGCCATGGAGGAGATCTCGCGCGCTTCCGCCTCAGTTGCCCTCTCTTACGGCGCCCACTCCAACCTCTGCGTGAATCAGCTATTCCGCAATGGTAATGATGAGCAAAAGGCCAAGTACTTACCGAAGTTAATCAGTGGTGAGCATATCGGTGCCTTGGCAATGAGTGAGCCAGGTGCCGGTTCCGACGTTGTCAGCATGAAATTACGGGCTGAGAAAAAAGGCGATCGTTATGTATTAAACGGCAGCAAGATGTGGATCACTAACGGTCCCGATGCCGATACCCTTGTAGTCTACGCCAAAACCGAGCCGGATGCCGGTCCTAAAGGTATTACTGCCTTTATCATTGAAAAGGATTTCCCGGGCTTTTCGATTGCACAAAAGCTTGATAAATTAGGTATGCGCGGTTCGCACACAGGTGAGTTAGTGTTCCAAGACTGTGAAGTACCAGAAGAAAATATTCTCGGCCAGTTAAATGGCGGTGTGAAGGTCTTAATGAGCGGCTTAGACTATGAGCGTGCTGTGCTATCCGGCGGTCCACTTGGGATTATGCAAAGCGTGATGGATATGGTGGTACCGTATATTCACGATCGTAAGCAATTTGGTCAGTCCATCGGGGAGTTCCAATTAATCCAAGGCAAGATAGCCGATATGTATGCCGGTCTACAAGCCAGCCGTGCTTATGCCTATGCGGTCGGTAAGCAGTTAGACAGCTTAGGCGAGGGTCATGCTCGTCACGTGCGCAAAGACTGCGCTGCCTTAATTCTTTATGTGGCGGAAATGGCAACCAAAATGGCCGGTGACGGTATTCAGATTCTCGGTGGTAATGGTTACATCAATGAGTACCCTGCCGGTCGTTTATGGCGTGATGCCAAGCTTTATGAAATTGGTGCCGGCACCAGCGAAATCCGTCGCATGCTCATCGGTCGCGAACTATTTAATGAAACTGCTTAATATATAAAGCTTTTAGGAGTTTTTTATGTCTGATCCTATTGTTATTGTTTCCGTTGCCCGTACACCCATGGGCGGTATGATGGGCGCTTTATCCAGTGCCACTGCTTATGAATTAGGTGCTACGGCGATTAAAGCTGCAGTCGAGCGCGCCGGCATTGATCCTAGTGTGGTTGATCAAGTATTGATGGGTAATGTCCTACAAGCGGGTCAGGGTCAAGCCCCTGCTCGTCAAGCCGCGCTTGGCGCCGGTTTAGCTAAATCGGCAGCTGCCACCACCGTACATAAGGTCTGCGGCTCCGGTCTCAAAACCGTGATGTTAGCCACCGATATGCTCAAGGCGGAAAGCGCTGAGGTGGTGGTTGCCGGCGGCCAAGAAAGCATGTCTAATGCCCCTTATTTGCTACTAAAAGGCCGTTCCGGCTATCGCTATGGTCATTCCACCGTGTACGACCATATGGCCTTAGACGGCCTTGAGGATGCCTATCAGCGTGGTCAAGCCATGGGTATTTTTGCCGAGCAAATGGTTGAGAAGTACCAATTTACGCGTGAGGATCAGGATAACTACGCCATTGAATCCCTTAACCGCGCCCTCAAAGCCATTGAAGACGGTAGCTTCGAGTGGGAAATCACCCCCGTGACTATCAGCTCTCGACGCGGAGATGTAGTGGTTGATACCGACGAACAGCCGGGTAACGCCAAGCCAGATCGTATTCCTAGCTTACGTCCCGCATTCAAAAAGGACGGTACAGTCACCGCGGCAAATGCCTCATCCATTTCTGACGGTGCTGCTGCACTCGTGATGATGCGTGCTTCCACCGCTGACAAGCTCGGTGTTAAGCCACTCGCCCGTGTGGTAGCCCATGCTGAGCATGCCCATGAGCCTGAATGGTTTACTACCGCCCCCGTTGGCGCCATGCAAAAATGCTTGGATAAAGCGGGTTGGACCAAGGACGAGGTGGATCTCTATGAGATTAATGAAGCCTTTGCTTGCGTAACCATGGGTGCCATCAAAGATCTAGAGCTAGACCACGCCAAAGTCAACATTCACGGCGGTGCGACGGCCTTAGGTCACCCGATTGGTGCCTCCGGCGCTCGTATCTTGGTGACCCTAATTGCCGCCTTACGCAAAACCGGCGGTAAAAAGGGTATGGCCAGCCTTTGTATCGGCGGTGGTGAGGCCGTAGCCCTAGCGGTTGAGATGGTCGACTAATGGCTTAATCAAAGGCCTACAGCAATCTATCATAAAGCTTGCTTATCGCACTCACTATAAGCAAGCTTTTTTAAATAGGCACAACTAAGTTTTGGAGGAGCGACATGCCTATTATCAAGAGTCAAATTAATATTCGTAGCCAATCCTTTCAGGAAAATGCCCAAGCGATGCAGGCGCAGATCGATGATCTGAATGAGAAACTAGCGACTGCGTATAAAGGCGGTAGCGAGAGTTCTCGCCAAAAGCACCTGGCGCGCGGTAAATTGCTGCCGCGTGACCGCGTTGAAAAACTACTTGATCCGGGCAGTCCCTTTTTAGAGCTTTCACCACTCGCCGCATTAAATATGTACGACAATGACGCACCAGCGGCTGGTCTGATTACTGGTATTGGTCGTATCAGCGGTGTGGAGTGCTTAATTGTTTGTAATGACCCAACGGTCAAGGGTGGTACTTACTACCCCATGACGGTGAAAAAGCATATCCGCGCGCAGGAAATTGCCGAGCAAAATAACCTACCTTGTGTGTATTTAGTCGACTCCGGCGGTGCTTTCTTACCTAAGCAGGATGAGGTATTCCCAGATCGCGATCACTTCGGTCGTATTTTCTATAATCAGGCGGTGATGTCCTCTAAAGGCATTCCCCAGATTGCCGCCGTACTAGGCTCTTGTACAGCGGGTGGTGCCTATGTGCCAGCGATGTCAGACGAATCCATTATTGTTAATAACCAAGGCACGATCTTCCTTGGTGGCCCACCCTTAGTTAAAGCAGCCACGGGTGAAGAGGTGACCGCTGAGGACCTAGGTGGCGGTGATGTGCATACACGTCTTTCGGGTGTCGCTGACCATTTAGCTCAAAATGACAGTCATGCCTTGCAATTAGTACGTCAAGCCGTATCACGCTTAAATCGCAAAAAAACTAACCCGCTGCTAACCGTGGAGCCGCGTGCCCCTTTATACGATAGTGAGGAATTAAACGGTATTATCCCGAGCGATACGCGCAAGCCCTTTGATGTACGTGAAGTGATTGCTCGGATTGTGGACGGTTCAGAATTCGATGAATTCAAAGCGCGCTTCGGTCCGACCTTAGTATGTGGCTTTGCACATATTGAAGGCATGCCAGTCGGTATTATTGCCAATAACGGTATTTTATTTTCCGAGTCTGCGCAAAAAGGGACGCACTTTATCGAGTTATGCTGCCAGCGCAACATACCATTAGTCTTCTTACAAAACATCACTGGCTTTATGGTCGGTCGTAAGTATGAAAATGAAGGGATCGCCCGTCACGGTGCCAAAATGGTAACTGCCGTCTCAACGGCTAAAGTACCTAAATTTACCGTCCTCATTGGCGGTTCATTCGGCGCCGGTAACTACGGTATGTGTGGTCGCGCCTTTAGTCCACGCTTTTTATTTATGTGGCCTAATGCCCGCATTTCCGTAATGGGTGGCGAGCAGGCTGCCAGTGTGTTAGCCACGGTTAAGCGTGACGGTATTGAGCAAAAAGGCGAGACCTGGTCAGCGGAAGAGGAAGCTGCGTTTAAAGCACCGATCCGTGATAAATACGAGCATGAGGGTCACCCTTATTACGCCACAGCGCGTCTGTGGGATGACGGCATCATTAAGCCGGCGGATACCCGTCGCGTATTAGCCCTAGCTTTATCGGCTGCCCTCAATGCCCCTATTGAAGATACGAAATTCGGTATCTTCCGTATCTAATCACAGCGGAGTTGCTTTATGTTTAAAAAGATTTTAATTGCTAACCGCGGTGAAATTGCTTGCCGCGTTGCCCGTACCGCTCGAGCAATGGGGATTGCTACGGTTGCGGTTTATTCAGATGCCGATCGTCATGCGGCCCATGTACAAGCGTGTGATGAGGCTGTGTATATCGGCGGTTCAGAGCCTGCTAACAGCTATTTACGTATTGATGCCATTATTGAGGCCGCCAAACAAACGGGCGCTGAAGCCATTCACCCAGGTTATGGCTTCTTAGCAGAAAACGGTCACTTTGTAGAAGCATGTAATCAAGCCGGCATTAAGTTTATCGGCCCCTCTGCCGCAGCCATGGAAGCCATGGGCTCCAAGTCTGCCGCCAAGGCCTTAATGGAAAAAGCCGGCGTGCCTTTAGTGCCCGGTTATCACGGTGACAATCAGGATCCGGCCTTTTTACACGCCCAAGCCGATGCCATTAGCTACCCCGTATTGATTAAAGCCAGTGCTGGCGGTGGTGGCAAGGGGATGCGCATTGTTAACAGTAGCGATGAGTTTATCAGCATGTTGGAATCATGTCAGCGTGAAGCGCGTAGCAGCTTTAGCAATGACCATGTGTTGATTGAACGCTATGTCAATAAACCGCGTCATATTGAGATTCAAATCTTTGGTGATGAACATGGTAATTACGTGTATTTATTTGAGCGTGATTGCTCGGTACAACGCCGTCACCAGAAAGTGATCGAGGAAGCGCCTGCGCCAGGCATGACGGAGGAACGTCGTCGCGCCATGGGTGAAGCAGCGGTTAATGCTGCACGTGCCGTTAACTATGTGGGTGCGGGTACGGTTGAGTTCATTGCCGAACAAGACGGTACCTTCTACTTTATGGAAATGAATACCCGTCTCCAGGTAGAGCATCCGGTGACTGAAATGATTACCGGCTACGACCTAGTCGAATGGCAGCTACGCATCGCCAATAATGAAGCAATTCCAGTGCAGCAAGCGGATCTGGCGATTCAGGGGCATGCCATTGAAGTACGTATTTATGCGGAAAATCCGGATAATGACTTCCTGCCTTCAATCGGTCAATTAAACCATTTAAGTTTCCCGCCACATCAAAGCTTTGTGAATGCACCGGTACGGGTAGATAGCGGTATTCGTGAGGGCGATAGCATCAGTCCTTTCTACGATCCGATGATTGCCAAGCTCATTGTGTGGGGTGACGATCGCGAGCAAGCCATTGCACGTATGCGTCAAGCCTTATTAGCAACACATATTATCGGTCTGCACACCAACGTTGACTTTTTGTATCGTTTGATGTGCAATGATGCCTTTGTGAATGCCGACTTAGATACCGGCTTAATTGAGAAAAATCAGGCCTCGCTCTTCCCACCGGCGCGTCCAACCTCAAGCAAAGCCTTGGCCACCGCCGCCGTGGCGTATTTAGCTAAACACGGACTCAAACATAGCCGTGCGGCTAAAAATACCGCCACTCGCTATGTGGATCCATGGGCAGCCGCCGATTACTGGCGTGTACGTCAGGGTGACGGCACCAGCATCACCATTAATGACGGCCATCAGGACTACGTCCTACAGCTGCAGCAAACGGCTAAAGATCAGTGGACACTGATGATTCACGGCACTGCGCAGCGCCTAGAATGGGAAGCGAGCACCTTAGACAGTGCGACTCAGTTTGATATTAAATTGGGTTTAGATGGTGTGCTCAGTCATGCGAAGGCAGTCTTTGATGGCGAGGATCTCTATCTCTACGCACAAGAGGGTCAACTGCGTTTACAACTACCGGATAGCTTAGCGCATGCCGCTGATGGCGCAGAAGTAGGTGGTGGCGGTCTGACAGCCCCGATGCCTGGTAAAGTCATTAACATCCTAGTTAAGGTTGGTGATGAGGTTAAAGCAGGTGACGTACTGCTCGTGATGGAAGCAATGAAAATGGAGCATTCCATTACTGCGGATGAGGGCGGTGTGGTTGAAGAGCTATTCTTTGACGTCGGCGAACAAGTCACCGAAGGCGCCGAGCTGATTAAGCTAAGCACTGCGGACTAAGTCCACTCAGTCCATTAAGTCCATTTAAGGGGCTTTATCAAGCAAGAGGCCGATACCTTAAGGTATCGGCCTCTTGTTTTAGGCTCACAACGTGGCGCCTATAACGTAAGCGTCCGGTGAACACATGTATTCATTCCT